>JBEVVH010000060.1:0-17989 GCA_040507245.1 Candidatus Thiodiazotropha sp. | reverse complement strand
GGCGCCTACGGCTCGTCGGGTTTCCAGTATCGCCTCGCGACTACCGGGGACTACCAGCCTTCGCTTCGCTTTCCCTGGCTGGCAGCGTGGGTTCCAATCGTGTGATAGGGATCGTTGTCTAACTGCCTGATTCCCTGAGGTTCAGGAGGCAGAACAACAGAGACTCGGGTCATGTCATACCAGGCAGTCACGGGAAGGATAACCCGGTACCCGTGCGGGTACCGGGTATCCGATCAGCAGAGAGGGAGATCCGTGGTGCCCATCAGGTACTCATCCACTGCGCGGGCGCACTGGCGGCCTTCACGGATGGCCCACACCACCAGGGACTGGCCGCGACGCATATCACCCGCAGAGAACACCCCGTCGATGGAGGTCTTGTAGGCAGAGCCACCCTCGGTCGCCGCCTTCACATTGCCGCGTCCGTCCAGTTCCACGCCCAGCTCTTCGAGCAGGCCTTCATGCACCGGGTGGACAAACCCCATGGCCAGGGTCACCAGATCCGCCTTGAGATCGAACTCCGAACCCGCGACCTCTTCCATCTTCCAGTTGCCCGAGGCGTCCTTCTCCCAGGCCACCTGGACACATTTCACACCGGCCAGGTTGCCGTTGCCGTCATCGACGAAGAACTTGGTCGCCACCTGCCACATCCGCTCACAACCCTCCTCCTGGGAGCTTGAGGTGCGCATCTTGTTCGGCCAGTTGGGCCAGGTGGTGCCCTTCTCCTCTTTTTGCGGAGGCTTGGGCAGGATTTCGAGCTGGGTCACCGAGGCGGCGCCATGCCGGTTGGAGGTGCCGATGCAGTCGGAGCCGGTGTCACCGCCGCCGATCACCACCACGTGCTTGCCAGCTGCGGAGATGAAATCATCGACCTTGTCGCCCTGGACCCGGTGGCTGTTGCTGCGCAGGAAGTCCATGGCGAAGTGCACGCCATTGAGCTCCCGGCCGGGGATCGGCAGATCCCGGGGCTTCTCTGAGCCGCCGGTGAGCACGATGGCATCGAACTCATTCAGCAGTTCCTTGCCCTGGACATCGACTCCCACATGGATGCTGGTCTTGAACTCCACGCCCTCAGTGCGCATCTGCGCCATGCGTCGGTCGATGACCTTTTTGTCGAGCTTGAAATCGGGTATCCCGTAACGCAACAGGCCGCCAATTCGATTCTGTTTCTCGAACAGCACCACGTTGTGACCGGCCCGGGCAAGCTGCTGGGAAGCGGCCATGCCGGCCGGTCCTGAACCCACCACTGCGACCCGCTTGCCGCTCTTGTGCTTGGCAATCTGGGGCTTCACCCAGCCTTCCTGCCAGGCCTTCTCAATGATGCTGTACTCGATGGTTTTGATGGTGACCGGGGTGTCCGTCAGGTTCAGGGTGCAGGACGCCTCGCAGGGCGCCGGGCAGATCCGCCCGGTGAACTCCGGAAAGTTGTTGGTGCTGTGAAGCACCTCGATGGCCGCCTCCCAGTCGCCCCGGTAGACCAGGTCGTTCCAGTCGGGAATGATGTTGTTGACCGGGCACCCCTGATGACAGAAAGGGATCCCGCAATCCATGCAACGGGCGCCCTGCTGACTGACGTTCTCATCACTCAGCGGGATCACGAACTCGTTGTAATGGGTGATGCGGTCGGCAACCGGTGTATAGGTCCGGTCCTGACGATCGATCTCTTTGAATCCCGTTGGTTTCCCCATAATCAAACACTCCCCTGACTGGCAAGCGGGTTATCGTTCTTCTGCGCCTGCATCTCCTGCAAGGCCCGGCGATATTCCACCGGCATGACCTTGACGAACTTCGGCAGTATGGCCTCCCAGTTATCCAGGATCCGCTTTGCAACCTCGGAATTGGTGTAGTGCAGATGCTGCGAGATCAGCTGCTTGAGGCGCAACGCATCGTAACGTGTCATGTCGTGACTCAGGTCCACAAGGCCCTGGGTCTCCAGATCGCCGCCCTGGTGATCGAGTTCCTCAAGTGCCTCGTCCTCGTCGGAGATCGGCTGCAGCTCGACCTGGGCCAGGTTGCAGTGATCCTCGAAGTCACCCGCCTCGTCCAGCACATAGGCGATACCGCCGGACATGCCTGCGGCGAAATTACGTCCGGTGAGACCCAGGCAGACCACGATGCCGCCAGTCATGTATTCGCAGCCGTGGTCACCCACGCCTTCCACAACCGCGGTGGCGCCGGAGTTGCGTACCCCGAAACGCTCACCGGCCACGCCCCGGAAGAAGCACTCACCGGCAATGGCTCCGTAGAGCACCGTGTTGCCCACGATGATGTTCTCTTCCGCTTTGCCGATTTTCGAATTCTCCGGCGGGTAGACCACCAGGCGTCCGCCCGACAGGCCCTTGCCCACGTAGTCGTTGCCTTCACCGGCCAGCTCGATGGTCACGCCTTTCGCCACCCAGGCACCGAAGGACTGACCGGCGGTGCCGCTCACCTTGATGTAGATGGTGTCGTCCAGCAGGCCCTTGAGGCCATACTTCTCGGCCACACGCCCGGAGAGCATCGCACCGAAGGTGCGGTTGTAGTTGTGAATATCGATGTCGATCTTCACCGCCTCGCCAGACTCCAAAGCAGGCTTGGCGCGCTTGATCAGCTCCAGGTCCTTGGCCTTATCGAGACCGTGATCCTGGGTTTCGCAGTTGTAGATGGCCACGCCCTCCCCGGCCACCGGCTTGCGCAGCAGACGGGAGTAATCCAGGCCCTTGGCCTTCCAGTGGCTGATGGCCTTGCGCATGTCGAGCCGATCGCTCTGCCCGACCATCTCGTTCCAGGTGCGGAAACCCAACTCAGACATCAGCTTGCGCGCTTCTTCGGCGACGAAGAAGAAGTAGTTCACCACGTGATCGGGGCTGCCGGTAAAACGCTTGCGCAGCTCCGGATCCTGGGTGGCGATCCCCACCGGGCAGGTGTTGAGATGGCACTTGCGCATCATCAGGCAGCCTTCCGCGATCAGCGGTGCGGTGGCGAAACCGATCTCGTCGGCGCCCAGCAACGCGGCGATGACCACGTCCCGACCGGTACGCATGCCACCGTCCGCCTGCACCGCGATGCGCCCACGCAGCTGGTTCAGGACCAGGGTCTGGTGGGTTTCGGCCAGGCCGATCTCCCAGGGAGATCCGGCATGCTTGATGGAGGTCAGGGGGCTGGCGCCGGTACCACCGTCATAACCCGCGATGGTCACATGATCCGCATGAGCCTTGGAGACACCTGCCGCGACGGTACCCACACCCACCTCGGAGACCAGCTTGACCGAGATACGGGCATTGGGGTTGACGTTTTTCAGATCGTGGATCAGCTGAGCCAGATCCTCGATCGAGTAGATGTCGTGATGCGGCGGCGGTGAGATCAGACCCACGCCAGGGGTGGAATGACGCACCCGGGCGATCTGCTGATTCACCTTGTGGCCGGGCAGCTGACCGCCCTCCCCGGGCTTCGCGCCCTGGGCCATCTTGATCTGGATATCGTCCGCGTTGACCAGGTACTCGGTGGTCACACCGAAACGCCCCGAAGCCACCTGCTTGATCGCGGAACGCTCAGGATTGCGCGAGCCGTCGGGCAGCGGGTTGAAGCGTTCGGGCTCCTCGCCCCCCTCGCCGGTATTCGACTTTCCGCCGATGCGGTTCATCGCCTTGGCCAGGGTGGAGTGAGCCTCGTAGGAGATCGAGCCGAAGGACATCGCACCGGTGGCGAAACGCTTGACGATCGTGCTGGCGGGCTCAACCTCATCCAGGGGCACAGGGGTATCCGCCATCTTGAACTCAAACAGGCCGCGCAGAGTCAGCAGGATCTCGTTCTGGTTGTTGATCGAGTCAGCGAACTCCTGGTAGGTCTTCCAGTCGTTGCTGCGTACCGCGTGTTGCAGCTTGGCGATGGTCTGAGGGGTCCAGTTGTGATCTTCACCCCGCATCCGGTAGGCGTAATCACCGCCCACATCGAGGTGGTTGCGGTAGATCTGCAGATCGCCATAGGCCTTTTCGTGCCACTTGACCGCCTCCGCAGCGACCTCTTCGAGACCGGCGCCTTCGATGGTGGTGGTGGTACCGCTGAAATAGTCCTCGATGAACCGGGTCGAAAGACCGACCGCATCGAAGATCTGCGCACCGCAGTAGGACTGGTAGGTGGAGATGCCCATCTTCGACATCACCTTTTTCAGACCCTTGCCCACGGCCTTGATGTAACGCTTCTGTGCCTCGTGGAAATCGAGGGGATCCGGGAGGCTCGGCAGCATCGCCTGGATGGTGTCGAAGGCCAGGTAGGGATTGATCGCCTCTGCGCCGTAACCCGCCAGGGTGGCGAAGTGGTGCACTTCGAGGGCACCACCGGTCTCGACGACCAGACCGGACTCGGTGCGCAGCCCTTTTCGGATCAGGTGGTGATGCACGGCGGAGGTGGCCAGCAGCGCCGGGATGGCGATGTTGTCCGCATCCACCTTGCGATCCGAGAGGATCAGGATGTTGTAGCCCTCACGGACCTTGCTCTCGGCCAGCTCGCACAGTGCATCGAGTGCCGGCTGCATGCCCGCCACGCCGTCACTGGCCGGGTAGACCATGTGCAGGGTCTTGGTGCGGAACGCCCCGCTGGTGTTGTCCTCGATATGCCGGATCCGCTCCAGGTCCTCATTGGTCATCACCGGTTGGCCGACCTCGAGACGCATGTGTTCACCCGCGTCGGCCAGGTTGAGCAGGTTGGGCCGGGGGCCGATCAGGCTCACCAGGGACATCACCAGCTCTTCGCGGATCGGATCGATCGGCGGATTGGTGACCTGGGCGAAGTTCTGCTTGAAATAGGTGGAGAGGTGCTTGGCGCGCAGCGACAGCACGGAGGGCGGATTGTCCGCACCCATCGATCCGGTGGCCTCCTGGCCGGTCAGCACCATGGGAGTCAGCAGGAACTTGATGTCTTCCTGGCTGTAACCGAAGGCCTGCTGGGCATTCAGCAGATCCTTGTCATTCGGCGCCATCGGCGCCACATCCGCCGGCAGCGCGTCCAGGTGGATCTGGGTCTGATCCAGCCAGTCCTGGTAAGGCCGGGCATTGGCCAGGTCCGCCTTGATCTCGGCATCGTCGATGATGCGTCCCTGTTCCAGGTCGATGAGGAACATCTTGCCGGGCTGCAGACGCCACTTTTTGATGATCTTCTCTTCCGGAATTTCGAGCACACCCATCTCCGAACCCATGACCACCAGGTCATCGTCGGTGATCAGGTAACGCGCGGGGCGCAGACCGTTACGGTCCAGGGTGGCGCCGATCTGTCGACCGTCTGTGAAGGCCACCGCAGCGGGGCCGTCCCAGGGCTCCATCAGCGCCGCATGATACTCGTAGAAGGCACGCCGTTGCTTGTCCATCAGTTTGTTGCCGCCCCAGGCCTCCGGGATCAGCATCATCATCGCATGGGCCAGGCTGTATCCGCCCGCCACCAGCAGTTCCAGGGCATTGTCGAAACAGGCCGAATCGGACTGTCCTTCAGGGATCAGCGGCCAGATCTTCTCCAGGTCATCGCCCAGTACATCGGATGCCATGGAGTGCTTGCGCGCACGCATCCAGTTGACATTGCCCCGCAGGGTGTTGATCTCACCATTGTGCGCAATCATGCGGAACGGGTGGGCAAGATCCCAAGTCGGAAAGGTGTTGGTGGAGAAGCGCTGATGCACCAGGGCCAGCGCCGAGGTCATGCGCTCATCAGCCAGATCCAGGTAGTACTCGCCCACCTGATTGGCCAGCAGCATGCCCTTGTACACCAGGGTGCGGGATGAGAAGGAGGCAAAATAAAAATCGTTTTTGCCTTCCAGCTCAGAATTTTCGATCTTGTTCTCGATCTGCTTGCGGATCACGAACAGCTTGCGCTCGAAGGCGTCCTGGTCGGCACAGTCGGCACCCCGGCCGACGAACACCTGGCGCACCACGGGCTCGGTGGGGATTACGCTGTAACCCAGGCCCTGGTTGTTGACCGGAACATCGCGCCAGCCCAACAGCTGCTGCCCTTCGCCCTTCACAAATGACTCGACGGTCTCTTCCGCAATCGCGCGGCTGGCACTGTTTTGCGGCAGGAATACCATGCCAATGGCGTAGTCGCCGACCGGCGGCAGCTCGAAGCCGGCCTCGGCACGGAAGAACTCATCCGGAATCTGAATCAGGATGCCCGCACCATCGCCCGCTTTGGGATCGGCACCCACTGCGCCACGATGCGTCAGTCGTTCCAGAATCCCCAGCCCCTGCTGGACTGTCTTATGAGTCTTGATACCTTTGATATTGGCAACGAAACCAACACCGCATGCATCGTGTTCGTGGGCGGGATCGTAAAGCCCCTGTTTCGGTGGTAAAGCGCCATGGCTCATTTCACAAACCTCATTTTGCCCGCCCCAGCCGGATACCTACCCTGCCGAAGGTCATGACAATAACCTGAAATCAAGGAATTCTCGGCGGCGCTCAATGCCGCTCGAATCGCAGAACATGGTAGGATACTTGAGAATTAACTCTCAAGCCAGCCACGCAGACAACCCTTTCGATCCTATTGAATTTATCAATAATGACCGCAGTCTCGTCCCGCCTCCACCGCGCTCACTGCAACGAACCAAAGCTCCGTGCCCAAACGCCGGCCTTCTGCACGGCAAGAGGAAGTTGGTTCTGTGCCTCCAGCGCCTGTTCACGGCTCCCGAAACTGCCCCACAGCAGGGAATACCAGGGAACACCCTTTCTCAGGGTTTTGTGGGTATGAACCTGGCCCTGAAGACCGTTAGCACGTATAAAGCGTTGTAAAGACTCAACATTTTCAACCGCAATCAGTTGCAACGTGTAGTTTTCGGCGGCTTGTGCCGCAATCCAGTCCTGTGCTTCATCCTGAAGTGTGCCCGCTACCGGCGAAACAGGTACCGGTGCCTGGACCGGCGCGGTCTCTGGAGTATTCTCTGCCGCTGCCGCCAGAGTGAGCGGAGCCTCAGCGGCAGTCGGCGAGATTGATGGCGTCGTCTTGGCCACGCTCGGCGCTGGGGGTTCCACCGCTACCGGCTTCTCGATTACAACCGGTTCCGCCACGATCCCGGTCTTCTGCTCCAGGACAGGCTCGATCGTCGCCACAGGCTCAGCGATTCTGTCTTCGGCCTGCCCGGCTTCCGCCTCGGCCGGGTCTGAAGTCCCGTCTGACGTGACCTCAGCCGCAACGGGCATTTTGCTTTCAACGTCACCGGCCACAGAGTTGGTTTCCGGTTCAGCTTGACTCTCCAGCTCTGTAATTCCGCGAGCGGCCGGCCCGGACTCCTTCACCTGTTCCGTCGCAGACTCTGACACGGGTTTCACTGGCACAGGGGCCACTGGTTCCGAGAGCGATGATTTCGGCATCGTCTTGGTTACCGGCGGTTGCAGAGGTTTTTCAACAGGCAGCGCGGCAATGCGGGTATCCTGCTCCGCAGGGAGCGGCAGGCGGATCGGCTCACCCGGCGTTACCTCAGCGACTACGGCAGGTATCGGCGGCTGTCTCGCGACCGTTTCCTCAGGTTCGAACATGCTATTGATGGCGCCCTGAAACAGCAGCAACAGCACCACAACCACCAGCAGTGGCGCCCCGTACATGATGAGTTGTTGCCGATACGTGGTGAAGATCGAAGTCTGGGTATCACCCTTTCGACCCACATCGTTGAGTATTTCGCTTGCCAGCGGCCCCGGAACTCCGCCGGTCTCTTTGTAGACCCGGGCGAGTTTCGCATCGTCCAGGGCAAAATGCTCAGACAACCCCTCGCCCCGGAGCACAAAATGCATGAAGTCCACCGCCTGACGGGGGGTCAGCACCGGCATATCGATTGCCTGGATCGCCTGCGGTGACATCACCTGTAACTGGGGTGTGGCCAGCAGGTGATCGATCTGTTCATTGGCAAACAGTACGATACTTACCAGCCGAACACCGTCCAACTGGCGTTCGAAGAGGCGCAACAGGGTCATCAGGCTGGTCGGCGGAAGCATCTGCGCATCGTCCACCAGGACCACGGGAATACGCCCGCGCTTGCGCATGACCTCAAAGCGGGCCACCAGCCATTGCAGCAGATCCCCGGCGATGTCCGGAAGGCCGTTACAGCGGGCAATAAAGGCCAGCAGGCGCTCCGGTTGCAGTGTCGGTTCGGCAGAAAAATGGCACACCACCCAATCGTCAGGCGCGCCCTGCTGCAGCTTCGACGCCAGCAACGACTTGCCGCTGCCCGAAGCGCCCCTGACCAGCGGTACCAATTCGCTGTTTTCGATCAGATGACGTATCAGGTCGAGGTGCGCACTGATCTCGGGTGTAGAAAAGAACTCATTCGGTTCAGTCACTTGTGTCCCCGTGTATGCTTGCTGTCAACGACCATACTGAGCCAGCGTCTGCTCGAGCAGATCACGTTCGAACCGGTCGGTTACCACGGCCTGGCCGATGGCTTCGAGTAACACCAGCCTCAGTCGGCCGTCCAGAACCTTCTTGTCTACGGCCATCAGTTCCAGAAAACGCTCGACACCCAGCGTCTCAGGCGGGGTCACAGGCAATTGCGCCTGCTCGATGAGTCGAATCGCCCGCTCGCAGGCCGCCTCCGGGAGCCAACCCAACCGTCGGGACAGATCCGCGGCCATACACATCCCGGTTGCCACCGCCTCGCCATGCAGCCATTCACCATAGCCCATGCCGGTTTCGATGGCATGCCCGAAGGTATGGCCCAGGTTGAGCAATGCCCGCTGACCCGATTCCCGCTCGTCGGCCTCCACCACATCCGCCTTGCAGCGGCAGGAACGCTCTATGGCATACGCCAGCAATGCGGGATCCCGATCCACCAGGCCGGTCATGTTCTCTTCCAGCCAGGCGAAGAAGGGTTCGTCGACAATCAGCCCATATTTGATCGCCTCGGCCAGCCCTGATGCGAACTGCCGGTCATCCAGGGTGCGCAGGGTGGCCGTGTCCGCGAGCACCACCCGAGGCTGGTAAAAGGCCCCGATCATGTTCTTGCCCAGCGGGTGATTGACCCCGGTCTTTCCACCGACCGAGGAATCCACCTGGGACAGCAATGTGGTTGGCACCTGGATGAAATGCACCCCCCGCTGGTAGGTTGCCGCGGCAAATCCCGTCATATCTCCGACCACGCCCCCGCCCAGCGCCACCAGGGTCGCCTGGCGGGTAAACCGCCGCTCCAGCAAGGCGGTATAGATCCTGTCGACCATCTCGAGGGTTTTGTACTGTTCGCCGTCGGGCAGAATGCAGGTTGCAACATCGTAGTCGGCCAATGCTTCCAATGTCGAGTCGAGATACAGGGGCGCCACTGTTTCGTTGCTCACCACCATCACCTGGCGCCCTGGTATGGCCTCTTTGAAATGCGCCGGATCCGCATGTACGCCTTCACCGATGAAAATCGGGTAGCTGCGATCACCCAGATCGACATCCAATCTGATTTCAACCTTATTCAATTTCACTCAGCCTTATGATCGAGTTGCTCTATCTGCTTGCGGATTTCCTGGACCACGGCCTGTGTATTGCGTCCCTCGGTGCTGATCAACAGGTCTGCCGTCTGCCGGTACAGGGGATCCCGCTCCTCCAGCAACTGCTTCAGTTTCGCCAGTGGATCCTCAGTCTGCAACAGTGGCCTGTTTTTATCGCGGTGGGTACGTTCGTACTGCTGTTCCGCCGTACAGTGAAGATAGATGACCACGCCCCGGGAAGACAACAGTTTTCGATTCTCGTCCCGAATCACTGCGCCTCCTCCGGTTGCCAGAACGATCCCGTCCCTCGCCGACAGTTCGTCGATGACGTCATGCTCACGCTGGCGGAATCCGGATTCACCCTCGAATTCGAAAATGGTCGGAATATCGACCCCGGTGCGACGCTGAATCTCCAGGTCCGAATCAACGAAATCCTTATGGTAGTACTCAGCCAGGTGACGACCGACGGTGGTTTTCCCCGCGCCCATGGGACCGATCAAAAAGAGATTGTGTACTTTCATGAACTGACCCGAATCACTGGAATGGAAAAAACCCGGACTGATACAAAACCCATGGCTTCATGAGCAAGGATTATATGTATTACACATATACTACCAAATAAAAAAGCGCGCCTTGCGGCGCGCTATTTACGAAAGTTATTGAGGTGGGAGACTTACCTCACTGTTAGTGAGTCTTTCAAAATTTTCGGTGTGACGAAAATCAGCAGCTCATTGTTATTGTCGAGGTTCTCATTTCGACGAAAGAGCACACCCGCATAGGGCAAGTCGCCAAAAAACGGGACTTTTTCCTCATTGGTCGATTTATTACGTTCGAATACGCCACCCAGTACGACGGTTTCCCCGTTGTCGACCAAAACCGTTGTTTCGATCTTTCTAGTGTCGATAGGAGGCACACCGAGCACTGAGCGGGAGAAATCCGGATTGTCCTTGTTGATCACAAGATCCATACGGACTTTGTCGTCCGGCGTAATGTGCGGAGTAACATCCAGCTTCAAGAGTGCTTCCTTAAAGGAAACCTTGGTAGCACCACTCGACGTGGCCTCCTGGTACGGTATCTCAACACCTTGCTTGATCGATGCCTGCGTCTGATCGGAGGTGATCACCCTCGGGCTGGAGATCAATTCACCCCGCCCTTCTGTCTGCATGGCAGACAACTCGAGCTGCAACAGATAGGACCCGAGCTTACCAACCAGGAAATTCAATCCGCCTGAAGGGGCACCGACCGGAAGATTGACCATCAGCGCTTCCTGATTCTCCGAACCATCGATATCCGGGTCGTTGTATTCAAAACCCGGAGCGACATCGAAGGTATTATTGAGATAGCCAGGCATTGCACCGAAAGCCAGGGTGAAGTTATCGCCCACACTGCCATCGAAGTTGGTACCGAAACGGACACCCAGATCTTTCGCAAAATCGTTATTGGCGATGACGATACGGGATTCAATCAGCACCTGTCGTACCGGGATATCCAGTTTCAACAGCAAACGACGGATATCTTCAAGTTTCGAAGCGGTATCCTGAATCAGCAGGGTATTGGTACGCACGTCGACCGTGACGTTACCCCGTTCGGAAAGCATCCGATTTTCTTCCGATTTCAGCAGTGCCGCAAGATCCTCGGCTTTGGCATAGCTCACCTGGATGAAATCTGACCGCAGTGGAGCCAACTCCTCAATCTTCTGCTGAGCCTCGAGTTCCAGTTGCTCTCTTGCCGCCACTTCTTCTGTGGGAGCAATCATGATTACATTGTCGATCTGGCGTTTGGTGAGGCCTTTCGACTTGAGGATGATGTCGAGGGCCTGATCCCAGGGCACATTTTTCAGGCGCAGGGTAATTCGGCCATTCACGGTATCACTGGTCACCAGATTCAGACCGGTGAAATCTGCCAGCAACTGAAGCACAGCCCGGATCTCGATATCCTGAAAATTCAGCGAGAGCCGTTCGCCGGTGAAAACCATGCGCTCTTTCAGTAACTTATCTTTCTCCTGCTTGGTCAGCGAACGCACTTCGATCGCAAAAATCTCATTGGCCTGATAAGCCAGATAGTCGTACTCACCCAAGGGGCTGATCTCGACAATGACGTTTTCGCCTTGAGGCTTGGTGACGAGCTTGCTGACAGGGGTCGCGAAGTCCATTACATCCAGGGACTGAAACAACGCGTCGTCGATTGAAGCATTGAAGACCTCCATGACAATCTTGCCGGCCTCCTCACGCACATCAACAGGGATGGAAGGATTACCCAAAGTCAGCAATACCCGACCCTCACCATTTTCACCCCGACGAAAATCGACATTGGCGATATCGTACCCGGAGGCAACTGAGACAGAGGAAGCGCCCGCATCAGCTTGCATGGACTGCATGGGGCTGGGCGCAGGACGGGAGGCCGTTGCGCTACCACTGCTCATTCCCTGGTTACCCACATCCAGGGTAATCATGACCTGATCCCCCGAAACTTCGGTTTTGTAGCCAACCATTGCCGTCAGGTTGATGACCAGACGGGTACGGTTACCCGCCTGTAGTGCGGTGATGCTGTGAGCAGGCCCTACTCCAATCAATTTGGTCTTGTAATCGAGCGCACTGCTGACATCCGCGAAATCAAGAGAGATTCTCGCCGGGTTTTCTGTAACGAAAGTGGCGGGCTCATCAACCGGACCACTCATTCCCAGCGTAATCTGAACCCGGTCTCCCGGCAGCGCCGAGAAATCTATCGTCTGCAGGGAAGACCCAGCAATAGCATACAGCGGAATACCAAACAGGATCAAAAACAACATCAATCCAACATAACCAGGCCGCTTCTTGCCCAACTGTCCAGATTGCCCCTTCCTACAGTGTTTGAGTGCCATTGGCAAACCCCTCATCTCGAATTCCTCTTGACTATTCCGCCAACGCTAGCGAAGCCTGACGCTCAATGTAACCACCAGAACCATCCTGGACAATTTCGTTCAACTCGATCCTGTCCTCGGTTATCAACATGATACGACCGTGATTCTGTCCCATGTAGTTACCGTTTTTCACCTTGTGAACCGTCCCCTCCTTGGTCTTCACCAGGCCCCAGGCGACCCCGCTCTGTTCCAGGGTTCCCACCATGCGGATGGAGTCCAGAGGATAGCTCTCCAACTCTTCTTTGCGGCGGTTTAGATCAGGTCTTAACCCATTCCCCGCAATTCCCGTGGCATCAGTTTCCTCACCCGTCATGTCTATAAACGGATTGCGTCGGCCCGCTGACGTGTAGAGGAAGGTTTCGATCTGTCTGATCTCCGGTAGTGGCTCAATCCGACCAGGCGGTCTCGCTTTAATCTCTGCAACGTCCTGTTGCAGTTCGTTCAGATTGGGATTCGCGCAACCTGACAGCAAGAGCACAGACAGGGAGACGGTCAACAGCCGGTATTTTGACAACACAATACACATGCTCACTGGCCCTCCTCCTCATCAAGATAGCGATAGGTTTTAGCCGTCGCTTCCAGCATGAGATCTGGCTGCTTGTCCTTCGACTGGGTTCGCTTGATTTTGATGTCGTGGATGGTAACGATCCGGGGAAGTGCAGCTAACCCACTGATAAAATTACCAAATCCATGATATTCGCCTCTAACGACGATCTGAATCGGAAGTTCGGCGTAAAACTCCCGTGGCACCTCATCAAGAGGTTTGAAAAGTTCGAATTCCAGCCCGGCAGCCAATCCCGTCTGAGACACATCCACCAGCAGTTCCGCAACTTCCGTCTTATCGGGCAGCTGCCGAAGCATGGTACCGAATGATTGTTTCATCTCCTCCAGCTGCTTGCGATACCCTTCAAGGTTTACCGCTTTGGCCTGCTTTGCTTCAAAATCCTTGCGAAGTTTCTGCTCTTTCTGTTCAACCGAATCGAGGCGAACAAGCTGATCCTCGATGACCAGATAGTAGCCCGCGACCATAACGAGGATTGCAACCAGAATCACCACAACCGCTTTGATGGGGGCAGGCCATACACCAATGTTACTGAAGTCGAGTTCGTTGAGATCTTGGAGATTCATTGCTCCACCTCCGCTTTTTGGGAGGTCTGCTTAACCGTCAATTTAAAATGACTGTAGCCCGTCCCTGTCTTCTCCTTGCTTTCTATGTAATCCAGGGTGGGTCTTTCCAGCCACTCCGAGGCATCGATATTACGCATCATCGCGGACACCCGGGCGTTGGATTGGGCCTGACCGCTGAAGGCGACCCGACTGCCTGTCTGTGAGACCTCATCAAGAAATACGCCATCTGGAAGGGTCGCCACGATCTCATCAAACAGGTGAACAATCTGCGGGCGACTGCTCTGCAATTCCTGGATAATGTTCATGCGAGCGATCAGGTTCTCCTTGGTCTTCTCCAGGTCCCGTATTTCACTGATCTGCTTTTCAACCGATTTGATTTCCGTCGCGAGGTAATTATTACGGGTTTCCTGCGCTGTAATCTGTCCTTCGATGATCTGATTCGCACCGTAAACGAGCAGAGCGGACACCACGGCACCCGCCGCGACCATCAGTCCAAATTCTTTCTGGCGCTCTTTCCGTTCCGCTTCCCGCCATGGGAGTAAGTTAATCCGCGCCATCAGTCGAAACTCCTCAATGCCAGACCGCAGGCGATCATGAGAGCCGGAGCATCCGCACTCAGTGCCTGGGGTTTCACCCTGGACGATACCGACATGCTGGCAAACGGATTCGCCACACTAGCCGGTGTCCCCAACTTCTCCTCGACCAGATCATCGATGCCCGGTATGGAGGAACTGCCCCCCGCCAGGATGATGTGGTCCACGGTGTTGTAGGCGCTCGAAGAGAAGAAAAACTGCAATGAACGACTGACCTGCTGTGCCATCGCCTCCTTGAAGGGCTCCAGCACTTCAGGCACGTAGTTGTCCGGCAAACCACCCTGACGTTTGGCCATCCCGGCCTCTTCAATCGACAATCCGTATCGACGTTGAATCTCTTCGGTGAGCTGACGGCCGCCAAAATTCTGTTCGCGGGTGTAGATGATCTTGTTGTTATGCAGCACATTCAGGGTGGTTGTGGTGGCCCCGATGTCCGCAATCGCGATGGTCTGATCCTCGCCGTGCTCAGGTAACTGATCGAGCAGCTGGGAACAGGCATTCTCCATCGCATAGGCCTCGACATCCACGATCAACGCGGTTAGCCCCGCGAGTTCGAGGGCGGCGACACGGTCATCCACATTTTCGCTCCGGGATGCCGCCAGTAGAACATCCACCAGTTCAGGGTTCTTGTCGGAAGGCCCGATGACCTCAAAATCGAGGTTCACCTCTTCGAGGGGGTAGGGGATGTACTGATCGGCTTCCAGCTGTATCTGACTCTCGAGTTCCTGATCGGATAGAGAGGCGGGCATGGAGATGACCTTGGTGATCACTGCGGATCCGGACACTGCAACAGCGGCATGCTTGGCCCGGGAGCCGGATCGTCGCACTGCGGCCCGGATGGCTTCGCCTACGGCATCCACCTCGGCAATGTTCTTTTCCACGACGGCGTTACCGGGAAGTGGTTCCACTCCATAGGCTTCGACCCGATAGGTCGCGCCATTACGTCCTGTGGATTGCGACAACTCGAGCAATTTGACTGCCGTTGAGCTGATGTCGATGCCTATTAAAGGCGGCTTTTTTCTTCCGAATAATGACATGCGGGTTACCCAAACGATCCTTATGCCACAGAATTGAACTAGGATTCTCTTTAACTAGAGTAAGTAACTATATAGCAGCAAATGATTTTTTTGTGAAGACATTTTTTCACAATCAAGTTCCAAAAAGCGAACGTTTTATTTGCTAGACTATCGAACTTTGCATAGGGACCATTCTGGTACCCCTGGATCAACCATTTCTGTGAACCAGCGCATGAAGTCGTTCTACAGACTCTTAAGATACCTCGTTTACTTCTTATTCGGCCTGGCTTTGATAGGCGCCGTCGGCCTCTACGGCACCTATCTTTATCTTGAACCCAAGCTGCCATCCATTGAAACACTCAAGGATGTGCGACTTCAGGTCCCCCTACGAATCTACAGCAGCGACCAGCTGCTGATTGCGGAGTTTGGCGAAAAGCGCCGTGAACCCCTCGGCTACGACGAGATCCCGCCGCGTATGATCCAGGCATTCCTGGCTGCGGAAGACGACCGGTTCTTCCAGCACCCCGGTGTGGACTACCAGGGTATCATACGCGCCGCCATTCAGCTTCTCCTGACCGGAGAACGCCGCCAGGGCGGCAGTACCATCACCATGCAGGTGGCCCGTAACTTCTTCCTCAGCAGCAAGAAGACCTACTCCCGAAAACTCAATGAGATCTTTCTTGCCCTTAAAATAGAGCGCATGCTCTCCAAGGAGGAGATACTCGAACTCTATCTCAACAAGATCTACCTGGGTCACCGTGCATATGGCGTCGGCGCCGCTGCCCTAGTGTATTACGGCCGCCCAGTGGAAAAACTTGAGCTTTCTGAAATTGCCATGATCGCAGGGCTGCCCAAAGCGCCTTCGAGACTCAATCCGGTCACTGATCCGCAACGCGCACTGATTAGACGCAATTACGTGCTGGGCCGTATGCTCGACCTGGATTACATCAATCAGTCTGAATATGACACAGCGCATGCGGCGCCAATCAGCGCCAAGCTGCATACTGCTCCGAATGAGGTCGAAGCCCCCTACGTGGCGGAGATGGCCCGGGCAGAGGCGGTATCCCGCTATGGTCAGGATGCTTACACCAGTGGCTACAGCATTACCACCACTATCGAGAGCCATCTGCAGCAGGCGGCAAATTATGCCCTGCGTCACGCCATTCAGACCTATGACCGACGGCATGGCTATCGCGGCCCTGCCGGACATCAGGACATCACGCCTGAAACCGATCCCCAGCAACTGATCGAGGGTCTGGCTGAAATGCCGAGTGCCGCTGATCTGCAAAAAGCCATTGTCACATCCGTTGAGGAGAAGCGCGTTGAGACCCTCAGCGCCCAGGGGGAGACCATTCCCATCGACTGGGAAGGCCTCAGCTGGGCCGCCGCTTATGTCGATAATGAGCGTACGGGCGCAGAACCCAAACAGGCCTCCGAGATTCTCACGATCGGCGACCGGGTTTACCTCTACCAGGACAGTGATGAGAAGGGCCGCAGCTACTGGCGCCTGGCCCAGATTCCCAAGGTGGAAGGAGCACTGATCTCACTCTCACCCCAGAATGGTGCAGTCAAGGCCCTGGTGGGGGGGTACGATTTCAGTCTGAGCAAATTCAATCGGGTCACCCAGGCCAAGCGGCAGCCCGGATCCGGCTTTAAGCCGTTTATTTATTCTGCGGCGCTGGAGGCCGGCTTCACCCCCGCCAGCATCATCAACGATGCACCGGTCGTGTTCGAAGACGATGCCCTCGAAGCCACCTGGCGTCCGGAGAACTACAGCGGCAAGTTTTTCGGCCCGACCCGACTGAGATATGCGCTCACCCATTCCAGAAACCTGGTATCCATACGTCTGCTGCGCGCCATGGGCATCAATCACGCGATCAACTATGCCAGCCGTTTCGGCTTCGATCGCACTGAGCTGCCCAGGGATCTCTCCCTGGCACTGGGAAGTGGTGCGGTGACCCCGCTGGCCCTGGCGACGGGCTACAGCGTGCTTGCCAACGGAGGCTACTTCGTCTCCTCGCATCTCATCGAAACGATCCGCGATGACAAAGGGGAATTGCTCTATCAGGCAAACCCGATACAGATCTGTGATGAAACGATGCAGCAGGCCACAGAAGCAGCCACACTTCCCGAAACGGGCTCAGAAGCCCAAACCGGGGATGCGGAATTGGTGCCCCGCTGCGCTCAGCGGGCGATTACCGAGCAGAATCAGTATTTGATGTACTCCATGCTCAGGGATGTCGTCCAGCACGGCACCGCAACCCGCGCCCGGGCGCTCAACCGCACCGACATCGCCGGCAAAACGGGTACCACCAACGATCAGAAGGACGCCTGGTTCAACGGCTTCAACGAGTATCTGGTTGCGACAGCCTGGATCGGCTTTGACGACGTCAGCCCCCTGGGCAGAGGTGAGGTGGGCGGCCGTGCGGCACTCCCCGCATGGATCGATTACATGCGGGTGGCTCTGAATGGAATCGAGCAAAAAACCCCTGACATGCCTCCGGGCATGATCACCATGCGCATTGATGTCGATACCGGACAACCGGCAGGGGTGGGCGATCCGAATGCGATTTTTGAGGTCTTCGAAATCGACAAGGCTCCGAAGCAGCCTGAAAACAACCGTCGCAGCGGAAACCCAGACAATGGCCCCACGGGAACCGCTGCACCCATCGAAGATCCATTCTGATCTTTCCCCAATCCGGGAATGCTACGTATCAGCATCCCGGGACTTCCCTGAAATGAACCGTATCCGCTACTATGCCATCAGGCAGGACGCCCGGGGTGCATCCCGTCTTAAATACTGTGACGGGCCCCACCCACAAGCCACCAGGACCCACCACGAGCACCCAAGCGAGTCTTCGATCTCATGAAAGATTTTGGGACATCCAAGTCCACCAAAATCGATTCGATCTTTGACAGCCTATTAGTGCCCCG
>JBEVVH010000059.1:0-18143 GCA_040507245.1 Candidatus Thiodiazotropha sp. | reverse complement strand
CCGGGGCACTAATAGGCTGTCAAAGATCGAATCGATTTTGGTGGACTTGGATGTCCCAAAATCTTTCATGAGATCGAAGACTCGCTTGACACCTGGTACGGGATGGTAATTTTAACAAGTATTTTAAAGATATCAGGCCTATTATAATCTCAGGCTCGGAGTTTTTGTTCAGCTTCGAGACATATCCCTGAGGCCTCATTGTGAGGATTTGATTCACCCAGCTCTGCCATCGGTTGCCCGGGGTATTCAAACATCAGGTGCTTCATCGGCTATTCCACCTGCCGTTCGATCGACAGGCTCATATGTCACTCGGCGCTCTTGTCCTACATCCACGGTTACCACTGACAGACTTCCGTACCTGTCACCCTAGAGGGATCAAGGAGGAAAAATGCGGGTCTATATTTCATCAACATTTGAGGATCTGGTTGAATATCGAAATGCGGCTGCCCAGATACTTCGCCAGTTGGGACACGAGGTCGTGGCCATGGAGGATTATGTCGCGGAGACTGCGGTACCCCTGAACAAGGTCCTCAAGGATGTGGCCTCCTGCGATGCCTTCGTGAGTATTGTTGCCTGGCGTTACGGTTATGTACCTGCAACGGGCCCCACGGACATTACTGATGCAATCCCGGGTGTCACCTCGATCACGGAATACGAATACCGCAAAGCCGTCCAGGCGGGCAAAAAGATACTCCCTTTCCTACTCGACGAGCGAACCTCCTGGCCGACGCCATATATCGACGGAATTGGAAACCAGGAAGATCCTGGTCCGATACGAAAACTACGAGAGGCGTTGCGGGAACAGCACATGGTGTGCTTTTTCTCAAATCCGGACAGTCTGGCCCGGCATATCGCCGCATCGATCAGTTCAGTGGGCATGCGAACCGAGGTCCACCGACAACTCGTGAACATCACTGGGAATATCGATTTCTTTACCGCTAACGAATATCTGACGGACAGCGCCACCATGCCCATCGTTGCATTGGCGGAGCACTCCAACCGGCCTCCCGCGGTCATGATCGACCTGGCCAATCCCTGGTGGTCCACAAGACTCTATCTTCTCGCAGCCATCGGTGAGGAAATGTGGGGTCTGCAGCGTATCGTGATCCTGGAAAAGCAGCAGTTTGCCGGCATGGTGTCGGCTTCTTCGGCGCGCAGGGCACTCAGAGCACTGCATAAAGAAGCCGAAAAGTTTGACACCAAGGTGCTGCCTACTGCTGCAGGAGCGGATGTGAGAAAAATCGCAGAGAATCACCTTTCGAAATGGAACTCGATTATCAGCGCAGAACCGGGCGATGCCAGTGCAGAAAGAGCCATTGCACAGAATGTCACAGTCCCTAACCTGAGATTGTGGCTGGGGGAATGTTTTGTTGAGACCCCGATTTTGCTTGAAGATATCGACGCACTTTCACCCATCGATATCATGCGCATCATCGACTACCCAAACAACTTCGTGCCTATTGTGAGTAACCTGGCCGATGCCAGGAAGGTTGTTTCCCTGGTCGACAAACGAGCCCTGTCCGATGTGCTTGCACGAAACTCTGTGGTGGAATTACTTGATCGCATGGGTGGCCGTTGACGGCTGTTTATGAGTCCCCACACGGATGGCCAAACAGGTTGTCAACCACCTAACACCAGTTCATAGGCCGCGCGTAACAACTCCAGCTCCACCTGGGGAAGCTGGCGTGCCTGGGTCAGATCAATAAACGAGGCGTCGATCCGCTCCGCCGTTTCAAAGGGTGGGTCAATCGTGTTGATACTCGCAAGCAACACTTCAATGGTCTCGCCAGGCACCTCGACCCCCTGGCGGTACTCAGCCTCGTTGCTCAATGACTCAGGGGGCAAGCCGAGTCGCTGTTCGGTTTCCCGCAGAATCGCCGCAGGATGGTGTACCGTGCTGGGCAGAATCGTCACCCGGGCGGATAACTTAGGCAAAGGTTCAAAGGCGCACACGCTTTCATGACTGAATTTCAGAAACCGGGTACGCGCACTGGTGGGTTGTTTGTGGTAGAGAATGACTCGATAGTCCATTTTTTTTAATAATTTTGAATTGTGAATTTTGAGTTTTGAATCTTCGGAATTCGCTGCGCTCAACTATTTTGTCACTTTGACTCGGTTGGTCCGCAACGATGCTAAGTTAAACTACTGAAACTTAGTCAGGCATGGGCAGAAGGCGCGCTTCCGCCTTGATTTCGGTATCCTTACCCCAGGCATTTACCGCCTCGACAAACCATCCCTGACGCTTTGGGTGGGGTCTGACGACATCCTGTTCGACGAAGAAACTGCCATCCGAATGAAACAGCAGGGTCCCGAGTTTCATGCCCTGCTCGTTCAACCAGTCACCTACCAGACTGTACTCACTGGTGGAGGGGTCACGTTCCAGCCGATAGTCCGCTTCATGGGGAGGTTTCAGAATCACCTCATCCCGGGTGAAGCCCAACTTGATCACTTCCCGGCTCAGGTAATCGAAGATCTGCTCGGCGAGTTGCTCGACCTTGTAATATCGAACCGCTACGGACTCATCCATTGTCACTCTCCTCTTCTACACCCTGGAGCAGGTCGCGAAGCACATCCGCTCCTACCTGATCGTGTGGATCGATACGCTGCATGGCAGACAGTATCCCTCTCGCCTCCTGCGCACGGTCCTGACGTAAGCGAATAAACGCCAGGGCCTTGAGACTGTAGAGGTAGAGACGACCGAAACCACGCGGATCGTTCCAATTGCTGCTCTCCTCTCCCAAACTTTCCCATTCTTTTGTAAAACCGCCCTGCTCTGCCGCCTTGTCCATGGCTTCTCTCACCACGAATTCCGCCTGCTCGGTTTCTCCCTGGTAGAACAGTATCTTGAACATTGCAACCAAGGTCTCCACCTGGTCAGGCGCTTCACGGTAGGCATCCTGCAGGGCTTGCAGCGAGGCATTCCGGTTGGCAACCAGATGTGCTGCCCGCTGCAGGTGGGCATCCACCTCCGATGCGATCCCAAAGCCGAATTGGATCGGCGTATCAAGGGGTGTCACCGAACTGCAGCGGGATTCACTCAACCCCAGAACTCCTTGGAAACCTGCAGCCGCTCGACCGGTTGATCGTTCTGCAGATGCTCTTCGAAGATCGTTGCCACATCGGCCTTGCTGACACGTCCGTACATCACCCCTTCCGGGTAGACCAGCACCGACGGCCCTTCGCTGCAGGGGCCCAGGCAACTGGTGGTCGTGACCTGGACCTTGTCGAAGAGCTGGCGATCCTGAAGATGCCAGTAAAACTCCTCGGCCACCTCAGCGCAGTTTTTATTACTGCACGAAGGCCTGGGATGACCCAGGGGGCGGTTCTGCACACAGACGAACACGTGCTTGCTCGGTTTTGGCATACTGCTTACCTCCACAACCTCATAACTTCAGGCGTTAATCGACTGGGGTTCATGAGTGAAACATTTTTTCGGACAGATTCGAGCGCAGGAACCGCAGCCGATGCAATCGAGGCTGTTCTTCAGGCTCATGACCATGGCGGTGTCATCGGAGAAACCGTCATCATCGTCCCCGTAGTCGTCATCATAATCGTCATCGTCGGCCATCAACCCTTCAACTTCTTCGCGTTCGATCAGATCGAAAACGTCCCGTGGACAGACCTTGAAACAACGGCCACAGCCGATACAGTTCTGCTGGTTGATATCCATTACAAACGCGGGAATGTATTCTTCACCACCGCGTGTTACACCAGTAATCATTGACATTTCAATAGTTCCTCAACTCATTTCAGATTCTGCGGCCTTGTATGCGGCTTCCGCATCAGCCCAGGCACGACATGCATCATAGGTCGCCTGCGCAATGGCAGGTATCTCTTCATAAGCGGCCGGCAATCGGTCTTCGACCAGGTCATGCAGTTCACCCGCCCGTTCGGTGGCGATACGCTTGGCCCTCTTGCTCGCTTTCAACAGCGCTTTCAATTCTTCATCAGTCATTCTGCCACTCCTACATACCCGCTACCTTCGGGTGTTGCCCGATGATTTCCAAAGCCACGGAAAGCAGTTTGTCCGCCTCATCTTTCATTTTCGAAAGTGAAGGAAAACCGAAGCGATGAACATCTCGCAGGGTTTTATCCATCACCACCAGTTTGCCCACGGTAATGAGTGAGCGGCCGAACCCTTCATGGGTCAGGTTCATCATGGGCACTGCCATGAGGCCGCACTCTTTCTCGATCAGCGCGGAAATGGCGTTATAGAACGCCTTGACCCGTGACATGGTGATTTCATCCGGATCGCCGATCACCGGGATCTCACGCTTTTTTTCCTTGGTCAGGACAAAAGGCTCAAGAATCTTTTCCACGGGCCAGTTATCGTAGGTGCCATAGGTATCGATCGCACGCATCTGACGCACCATCTCCTTGGCAAAATCGGTTCCGAGAACCGGATCGTCACTGCTTACGAGCACGACAGCTTCATTCATTGGTTTGACTCCTGAATGTGATATGTAAATTCAACCTTGCGGTAGCCCGATTGGGTAACCCTGAGCAACTGGGGAATCTGTTTGGAGCCGACCCGCCCCGGGGCCGTCAACCAACGCACCACGCCCAGCCCCAGAAGCAAGCCGGCTAATGCGCACATGCCCTGTACGCCGTTATTCATATTCATTGCCTGACCGATAAAGGTCAGTGTCAGCATCGCAACCAGGGGCAGCAGATAGGCGAGCACCGACGCCTGGGCAATCGCCCGGCTGGGTATTCCGATCATGACCTGGTCCCCGACCTGGGCATGAATCGGGTTTTCCACGCGGAAGCGATTACGCTTCAGGCCAAACAGGTTTGCGATAACCGATGTGGAGCAGCTGTTACTGGAACAACTCGAACATCCGCTCTGCACTTCTGCCTCGATCCAGGCATAGGGTTCCTGCAAGGCAACCACGCGCGCCGGGTGTTCAAGCATTTCAAGCGCCGGATTCATCCACTACTCCTCCCAGCCATCCGCTTCCATCTGATCGAAGCGGGAGGGGTCCGCCGGGACAGCGTTCTGAATTGCGCGGGCCAGCCAGCTGCCGGGTCCCTGGCGCAGTTCCTCCTGCAGGGATTCAAGCAATGAGTTGATCGAAGTGCCTTCAGAGGTCTTGACCGGTTGGATACCCTTGAGCTTCAATTGATTGATCGCTGACGCCCCAACCGCCTGGCTGTACACCGCGATACAACCTTCCAGAGCATCGATTTTGGCGGCCAGTTTGTCCTCATTACCATCCATCGAAAGCTTACCGAACTCAACGGCCTCGACCAGACAGACCTTGTCCTGATTGACCGCGTAGATCGCAAAAGACTGAGCGGCACCGAAGTGCTGATCCACGTGCTTCATGTCACGGGTCGCAAAGGCCACTTTGAGCGCGGTGGTCATCCATTCATCCTCAGTGGTGCAACCCACCAGTTGCAGCCGCCTCGTGACACTCATGTGATACCTCCCGGTAATCCGGTTTCTGTGCATAGATGGAACGATAGGGATGGATCTCACCCTTCTCGAGAGTAAGCATGATGTTGGCCAGATCGAACAGGGTCTGACGACTGCCGCGATAACCGATCCAGGTTTTCTGATAGCCGCCCAACTGGTCGTACTGGGGGAAACCGGCACGCAGCAAAGGAATACCGAGTCGTTGCGCAGATTCCACCCCATGAGAATTGGTGATCAGAATCTCCGCGGAGTTTTCCCGGGCCAGGATTTCCAGGTCCTCGAGGTCGCCGATCTTGATTCGGTCTGTAGCGACCTGTTGCAGGGCCGGGGCATTCACCGGCGCGACCGCAGCCACGGTTTCCGCACCGACACCCGCCAGCATCTGACTCAGACCGAGTAGCAGATCCGGGTCGGCCGCCAGAGCAAAGCGGGCCATGCCGAGCATGAAATGGGTATCCAGCATGGCATCCTGTAACTGGGCACGTTGACGTTCCAGTTTTGCCGGCACCGGCTGTTGCGAGATGCGATGCAGGGCGTCGATGAACCGGTCAACCGCTTCCAGACCCATGAGATGCTCGAATCGATAATCCGGTACACCGGTGAGTTTCTTGAGTTCATCCGCAGTCTTGTACAGGGAAGCGCCAATCACCAGTGTTGCCTGCGAGTCACCCAGGGTTTGTAATTCGGAGACCTCGGTGCCGCCAATGGTCAGGGGTGAAAAATCATCCGCCCCCAAATGGCCGTCCAGAGAGTCAGACAGATCCGGGATCACTACCGGACGCAGTCCAAAGATTTCGATCAGCTCCTTGAGCTCTTCCAGATCACCGGGGGTCAGGGACGCACCGACCAGCACGTTCACCTGATGCTGACGCTTGCCCGGCTCTGTACCTGCGCTGTCCGCGGAGGGCACCAGGGTCTGAATAATGGCTTCCACCGCCTTGGCAAAACCGGTTTCCAGACAACCGGTGTAATCCGGGGTGGATACCGGCACTACCGGTATGGCGTCGTACTCGGGATGTTTCTGGCGGAACTGTTTGACCGCCATTCGCACATCGCTGCCCTGGGTTTCGGACAGGCCCGTGGTAGGAACTCCGAGCAGTGCCGGGGCACTCTTTTCTGAAAGGGTTCTCAGTCCCTCAACCACGCTCTCCTCGGAACCCATGACCGTGGTCACCTGATCCATGGCGGTGGTCTGCAGGGGGATGGGTTCTCTGAAATGACGTACAAAAAAGACCTTGCCGAATGCCGTACAGCCCTGGGAGCCATGCAGCATGGGTATTGCCCGGCGAAAGCCGAGGAACGCCAGCGCGGCACCGATGGTCTGACTGGCCTTCAGCGGGCTGACCGACAGGGCCTTGTTGCGTTTGATGATCTCGGTCATGGGCAAACCTCCGCCTGGGCTGTGGTGGGCGTAGCCCAGGGTGCCGGGGTCCGCACCTGCTGCCAGATCGGACTTTCGATAGTCAGTACCAGTTGACGCGCCAGTTCCACCATGCCGGTATAACCGGCATAACCGAATTCGCGTTCCTGGTTGATGTCGAGAAACGGGATACGCGCCTTCAGCGCGGTGTACATGTTGCGCCCTCCGGCGATCAATACATCCACATCGTTGTCACGGACCAGGTTGATCAGGGCACGGGGATTGCCATCTTCGATCATCACTGCATCCTGACCCATCAGTTCGCGGATCCGAGCCTTGTCCTCTTCGGTGGATTTCTTGGTGCCGGTGGCCACTACCTGCATGCCCAGATCCTGAAGTGCAGCGATCACCGACCAGGATTTCACACCGCCGGTATAGAGCAGCACCTTGCGGCCGCGGAGTTTTTCGCGCCAGGGTTCCAGTGCTGCATCGATCTTCTGTTCTTCACGGGCGATCAGGGCCTCGGTGCGCCGGGTCAGATCCTCATCCCCAATAAGCCGGGCAAAGTCACGCAGTGCCTGGGAGACGTCACGAACCCCGTAAAAGCTGCCTTCGAACCAGGGTGTACCGAAGGCATCCTGAAGTTTCCGCGCCACGTTGATCATCGCCTTGGAGCAGACCATCATGTTGGCTTCCGAGCGGTGCATGGTCTGCACCTCGCGGTACCGGGCATCGCCGGACAAGGTGCACAACACGCGTAATCCCAACTCATCGAGGAGCGGCATGACGTGCCAGAGTTCCCCGGCGATGTTGTACTCACCCACCAGGGTGATGTCATGAACCTTGTGACCAACCTGGGCGGCCGATTCCGGCAACGGATCCGGTTCCCGGGAACCGCAGACATATTTCACCATCGCTTCGCCGGCGATCCGGTTACCCAGGTTTTTGGTGCCGTAAAATCCGGCAGCATCCACAGGCACCACCGGGGTGCCCCAGCGTTCCTGGGCCGCTTTGCAGACCGCTTCCACATCGTCGCCCACCAGTGCGGGCACACAGGTGTTGTAGACGAATACCGCTGCGGGATGATGGGTATCGATGGCCTGTTTGATGGAATGGAAAAGACGCTTTTCACCACGCCCCATGATGACGTCCTGTTCGGTCAGGTCGGTGGTCATGCCAATGCGGTAGATTCGAGGTCCGCTGCTGCGGGTACCCCGGTTGTCCCAGGAACTACCCGCGCAGGCAATGGAACCGTGAACGATATGGGCCACATCGGCGATCGGCAGCAGCGCGATCTGGGCCCCATCGAAGGCGCAACCACCTGCGGTGGCGCCGGGTTTCGGTTTTGCGCAACCCGATTTGGATTTCTTGTTGTGGGCGCAGGCTGGTTCGTCCAGCAGGGCGGCAATGTCTTTTTGTTTCATGGTCTGACAGGTCTTCCTGATGAGCTTATGTCAGACTATGCAATGGCCATGCCATATGCTAAGACATTGTTTTTACGTTTGTTACTGAATCTCTTGGGCTGTAAGAAACCTGACAATCCGAAACATTGCATGGAGTGCTACACAGCGTAGGGACGTTCCTCCCAACTGCGCAGTACCTTCAGGTCGCGGGCAGGCAGATAATCGTAGGCCTCCATCTGATCCTTGAGCACGGCTTCTGCCAGGCGAAAATTGGCGGCCTTGCGGCTGAGCATGATGAAGAACCAGGCAAACGGATAACCGATCTGGCGATCGTAGGTATGAATGGCATTGGCCAGATCCGCGCCCTGAAGCAGTTCACCCTCGGGTAAATCCGGCAGGCGATCGGCGGCGACTGCATAAGGTCTGGCCTTGACCCGGTAATCCCGTTTGCTGTCCATGTAGTCCTGCAGAATCAGCACCCAGTGACGACAGAAATGTCCGGTTTCATTGGCACTGCTTTCCGACCAATCATCGAAAAACCGTTTCAGGCTGCGTTGCGCCTGATCCAGGCCTGCCTCGGCCAGCAACAGTTTATTCATGGGGGTGACACGACGGAACTGGTAGTACGGGGTACCTACCGGCTCCGGTTCGAGTCGCGGGTAATCGAGGGGATCGAGAAACTCTTCCAGGCTGTCAGGAAACCAGTCCCGCTCCACCAACGGACGATCCAGAACCTCCTGCAACTCTTCAATTTCCAGTTGAATGAACTGCTCCGGATCATTGCCCATCGGTGCGGTGAAGTAGTGGGTTTTACCCGAGAGCCGAGTGGCAAAATAGCCTTTGTCCTCGAAATCCGCAATCAGCTGATCGACATCCCCTCCCGAGGCCTCTTCAGCCCATTGGGCAATGTTCCCGGCGATCGGCTGGTACTGCGCATCCACGACACCACCAAGCCTGTGCCAGTTCGAGCGGGTGAGGACACAACTGAGTTCCTGATCCGGTATCAACCCGTTGATGGCGTTTTCCAGTGCCTCAATTCCTTGCTCAGGATCCAGTTCCTGACACAGTTTCACCAGCTTATCGCTGTGAGAAAGCAAACCTTCCATCAAACCGCCTCCCGCGCTACCGCATGCTCAAGATGACGCTCACGCCACCACTCGAGTCCCATACGATAGGCGTCAGCACTGTTTTGCGCCAACCCAAGGGCACGCAGCACCAATGCCAGGGTGCCGGGAACCGCGTACTCAGCGTACTCGTCCGTCACATCGCCCTCCCATACGGCTCTGAAATGGTTGAGATTGAGTCTTTCCGGTTTGACGCTTGCGTCCGTTTCTTTGAGTTTATCCCAACGCTCATCCCAAAGACCATCCCTGTTCAAACCGTAGAGGATCGCATCCCGGTCCGGTATGCGCTCGAACTCACCCCCTTCCCCCTTGCAGATCAGGGCCGCAGGTTGTCCAAGAAGCTGGGCCGCCTGCTGATGGATCACCGCGTAGTTGGGATGAAACACCCCCATGACGCTCAATCGCGCAGAGAACGGATTGAGCATGCGGGCAACGGTATGCAGAGGCGATCGGAGACCGAACAACTCCCGGGTGGCGATCAGTTGACCGGTCAGGGGAGAAAGTTTGCTGATTGGCAGATAGCTGAAACCCAGGGTAGAGAGTTGATGCTCCGCCTGCGCCAACGAACCCGCGGTGTCGATATCCAGTGCATCCAATGCTTCCGGTACATAGATACGTTCGTCATTGCGGTACATACCATGCATAAACACACGATAACCGCGTTTGGCAACAATCAATGCAGCGAGCAGGAACCAGGGTAACTGACGCTTCTTACCCGCGTAGGCCGCCCAGTCTATGGAGGCCTGAACCTGCAAACCAGGCAGAGGCAGGCTTTCACGCAGCGCCTGGGTAAAGCCAGCCACTTCTTCCGCGGTCTCCTCCTTGACCCGCATCAGCATCAGGAAAGCACCGAGTTGTTCGGGCTCCACGTCGTAGCAACTGATCATGCGCATGGCGTCCCTGGCCTCATCCAAGGTCAGTGAGCGCATGCCATTACGTCCCTTGGCAAGGACCTCTATAAATCGGGCAAATGGGTGCATCTTCATCTCAACCGAATTGTCATGCGCGAGTTCAGCCGTTTGGAGGCGTCTCATCCTCAACGGTCTGACTCACGGATTGTGCTTGTTCTAGACGCTCCTGGACACAACTCCGAACGTCCTCGTCCTCATCATCAATGAGAGGACGAATCATCTGCAATGGGGCGCGCTGACAGGCTACAAGCCGGATGCTCCAATCGCGATCGAGCAACAGCGGCTGCAGATAGTCAGGGTCGATGCGCTCCGCCACGACGCGCCGGACCTCTACTTCCGGATCATTGATCATCAGACCCAGGCTCTCTTCCGGCAAGCGGGATGCAACGGTCTTCCTGACCTCCCGATCCGGATCCGTGATCATGCGAAACAGGCGCCCCTTGACGATCCTTTTCGCCACATATTGTCTGACCAGATAGTCCTCGTCCTTGACCAGTTGCTCCAGCTCTTCCGCGGGCAGTCTGTCTGCTACAGTGATCCTGACCTCCCGGTCCGGATCATGAACCAGGGGATCGAGTTCATCCACCGGCAGTCGATACGCCAAAACACGGCGTACCACTTCATCCGGGTCATCGAGCATCTGCAGAAGCTTCTGCTGAGACAGGTAGCGCGCTGCAATCGCACGCCGTTCCCAAAATTCATCGCCGGCGTAGAATTCCGCAAGATCCGGATTGATCTTGAAGAATCGGGCGATCTGACGACCGCTGACGGCACGCACGCAGACATCACCCGGGTGACAATGACCTTTCTGTAGGCGATCCTGCTGATGAGGACAAGTCGTGCAATCTGCGGTCGGTGTGGCGTCTTCCCCTTGCAGCATGCCCGATATCGTCATTCATCAATCTCGGCAACCACCACCCCGGTCGCAATCTCCTGATCCTGAGTAAAACTCAGGCAGTGATTGCGGCTGTCGATGAGATAGAGGTTGAACATTTCGCTTTCATAAACCGGCTTTGCCGCGACCACATCGCCATCCATGCAATAGGTGAAGTGCAGTTCCGGATATTGCTCACGCAGCATGATCAGAGTGGATTCGGATGGGGCATGCTCCTGGGTGAGTGTCCCGATCTGCTCGAGTTGCTCTGAGGTGATCACGCGTTTGCCTCATCGCGTTCGAAACGGATGCGTTCTTCCGGTGCCTGGCCCATGACCTTGGCAAGCCAGGGTGGCGCGTCCTTTCCAATCACAGACTGCAGCCGAACGATCTCGTCCCGTGCCGGCACTACGTCCTTAACTTTGATCGGGTGGGCACCTTTCTTGACCACCTTCGCCGCGGCAGGTCCACCGATGGAAGCGACAAACAGAATATGGCAGTCACTGATCAGGGTCGCGCGGTAGTCATTTTTATCCTCAGCCTCCTTGTCACCTTCGGTGCCACGGATATCGATCAAGCGATTCGACTCGGAGGAGACCTGGTAGATGAGGAATTTTCGACAGGATCCAAAATGCCCGTCCAGCATCTCGCCCTTGTTGGAGGCGCAGGCAATGCGCAGGCTGTTCGGCATATCCCCGTCCTGATAGGCTTCCAGCTCCGGAGCCGGCTCAGAGACCCCACCGATCTCCCCTTTCAGGCAGGCCAGGGCGGATTTGAGCGCCGCCGCATCCACGTCGGAGAATTCACCCTCACAGGCCTGTTTCAGGGACTTGACAGTCAGGGTATCCAGACTCTCCCGGGTCGGGGGTAGTCCAACGGCGTCATCGAGCACCTTGAGCAGACGCGCTGCATTGGTGTCCGGTAGTTCGCGGGCTGCCAAGCCGATCCGCAACGCTATTTCGTCAGAAATGGGTGATGAACTCATCGTTGGCACCTCGCAGTAATTCTTCTGTCAATCACCGGAGTGGCGAAAACCACTCCGGTTGTGTTACACGCAAAAACCGGAGACTGAATCAGACAGGGATGATGCAGTCGTCTTCCATGCAGACATCGAGACATTGCGGGACGTCATGATCGCCTTCGCATTCGGTGCAGGTTTCCGCATCGATCTTGTATACGCCTTTGAAAGGCACGATCGACTGGGTCGGGCAAACCGGCTCACAATCGCCGCAAGCCGTACAAACATCACGTACAATCTGGTAGGCCATAATTTTCTCCTGTTACAACTTATTCAGCACGCTTGAAACGCAGGGTTGTCGGAAAGCTCGGTCTGGGACTGATGGGATCGATGTAGTACTTCGAACCATCGGTCAGTTCCACCTCACCACCCCACTCTGTGTCGGTATCCTTCTCGACATGTGCGATCTCATCCTCCTGGTCCTTCTTGGCGATATAGAACAGGAGACCGCCGCCGTCTTTCACACGTATCATTACATTCGGCACGATTTCTACCTCACTTCGTTCGGGAGTCTTGAGTTTTTAGTTATGAGTTTTTAGTTATGAGTTTTGAGTTGAGGTGGGCATGTGCCCACCTAACTTCAACTCAAAACTTAACACTTACAACTCAAAACTGGTTGATCCTGAAAGGATCAACGTACCAGGTCGTAGTTGAAGTCCGTCGTGCCCATGCCGCGGGTTTCTTCGTCGAGACGCTCAAGCACAGCATTGACCAGGGTCTTCAGCATGTACATGGCGCCTTCGTAACCCAGGGTGGTATCACGATGCATGTGGTGACGATCGAAGATCGGGAAGCCGATACGGATCAGCGGAACTTCGTGTTCCTTACCCTTGTGCAAGGTATCGCGCTGGATGAACTTGCCGTAGGAGTTACCAATCATGAAATCAGGCTTGTTGGTGAACATCAGTGAACGGAAGTGCCACAGATCCTTACCGATGTGAACTTCGCTGTTCTGGCCGTAAGGCGAATCTGCCAGCATCTGTTCCACTGCCTTTTTCCAACGCTTGTTGGCGTGATTACAGAGGATCTGTGTCGGCTCGGCGCCCAGCTCCAGCAGGAACTTGGTCATACCCAGGACGAAATCCGCATCACCGTAGATACCGAACTTCTTGCCGTGCAGCCAGGCGTGGCTGTCGGTCATCATGTCGACCAGGATACCGCGCTCACGGGTCAGAGACTCGGAGACGGGCTTGCCGGTCAGTTCGGCGACCTTCATCAGGAACTCATCGGTCCATTCCAGACCCATGGGAATGCTGATGTCAGAAGCCGGCTGGTTCCAGGTGTTCTTGGTGAACTTGCGGCTCTTGACCGACTGCCAGGGCTGCAGGAACAGCGTATCGATGGCATTCGGGGCATCCTTCATCTCGGCGAGAGGGGTACCACCGTCATACATCCGGTAGGAACCGTCGGCCGGGGTGTCCAGCACGTCGGTCGGGTCGCACAGCAGGCTGTACTCGACACCCATCTCTTCCATCATGCGCTTCATCACACGGTAGTTGCCGAGGTAGGTCTCGAAGCCGGGCACGATGTTGATCTTGCCGTTGCTGCCAACCTCTTTGTCATCCATATAGTTCAGCGTGAAGTAACGCTGGATACCCTCGAACATGTTATCCCAACCGGTGGTGTGGGATCCCACGAAACTCGGGGTGTGGGCGAAAGGTGTGGGGAAGTCCTGTTCGATGTGACCTTCCTTCTTGGCATTGCCGATGAAGGCGTTCAGGTCGTCACCGATAACCTCGGCCATACAAGTCGTGGAAACTGCGATCATCTCCGGCTTGTAGAGAGCTTTGGCATTGGCCAGACCGTCGAACATGTTCTTCTGACCACCGAACACCGCTGCGTCTTCAGTCATGGAGTCGGAGACACAGGCCACCGGCTCTTTGAAATGACGGTTGAAGTAGGTGCGGAAGTAAGCCACACAACCCTGAGAACCGTGCACATAAGGCAGGGTCTTCTCAAAACCCAGGGCACACAGCACAGCACCGAGGGGCTGACAGGCCTTGGCCGGATTGACGGTCAGGGCTTCACGGTTGAAGTTCAGTTCCTTGTACTCTTCCGTGGTGGTCCACTGGAAGACCTGCTGGATCTTGTCATCAGGATGCTTCTCTTCGAAGGCTTCCTGCTTGTTTTTCAGCGTTTCGATGTATTCGTCGGTACGAAACAGCGGATAGCTGGGTTTGATATCATCGACAACTTGGCTCATGGTAGTTCTCCTGCCGCGCCACTAATCTGTGAACAACGGCTCAGACAATAAATAATTCGTTCTGCCTTGGCTTGTCAGGCGAGTCGGGTGTCACCACCCAACCCGCCTGTCACGCGGATCAGGCGCCGGCCGCAGCCGCTTCTGCCTGATCCTCACCCTTCAGCCAGGGTGCCTGGATCTTGTTCCAGCAGGGATTGTTCAATGTCATGTCCATATCCCGGGCGAAGATGGCGAAACCATCGTAACCGTGGTAAGGACCGGAATAATCCCAGGAGTGCATCTGACGGAAAGGAATACCCATTTTCTGGAAGATGTACTTTTCCTTGATGCCGGAACCGATCAGGTCGGGTTTGACCTTCTTGACGAATTCCTCGAACTCGTAGCCGGTAACGTCGTCGTAGATCAGGGTCGCATTGCCCATCTCTTTGATGGTGCGGTCGTAGTCGTCGTTGTGAGCGAACTCATAACCGGTACCGACCACTTCCATGCCCAGATCTTCGTAAGCGCCGATGATGTGACGCGGACGCAGACCACCGACGTAGAGCATCACACGCTTGCCTTCGAGACGCGGACGGTACTTGGCGATGACGGCCTCGTACTGAACCTTGTATTTCTCGATGACCTTCTCGGCGTTAGCCTGGATGGTCTCGTCGAAGAAAGCGGCGATCTTACGCAGGGACTCCTCGATCTTGGTGGGACCGAAGAAGTTGTACTCCATCCACGGAATCCCGTACTTCTCTTCCATGTGGCGGGAAATGTAGTTCATGGAGCGGTAGCAGTGGAGCAGATTCAGCTTGGCCTTGGGCGTGTTCTCCATCTCGGCCAGGGTGCCGTCACCGGACCACTGAGCGATGACACGCAGACCCATCTCTTCGAGCAGGGTACGCGAAGACCAGGCATCACCACCGATGTTGTAGTCACCGATGATGGTGACGTCATAATCGGTACCCTGGAAGCTGGTGTCGTTGTCACGGTTGTGCAGCACCCAGTCGCGAACGGCGTCGTTGGCGATGTGATGACCCAGAGACTGGGAAACACCGCGGAAGCCCTCACAACGGACCGGAACCACAGGCTTCTCGATCTCTTTAGAGGTCTTCTTGGAGACGGCTTCGATGTCATCGCCGATCAGACCGATCGGGCACTCGGACTGCACGGTGATGCCCTTGTTCAGGGGGAACAGCTCTTCGATCTCACTCATGATCTTGGACAGCTTCTTGTCGCCGCCGAAGACGATATCCTTCTCCTGGAAGTCGGAGGTGAAGTTCATGGTGCCGAAGGTGTTGATACCGGTGGTGCCCACGTAGTAGTTGCGACGACCGGCACGGGAATACTGGCCACAGCCAACCGGGCCGTGAGAAATATGGATCATGTCCTTGATCGGACCCCAGACCACACCCTTGGAACCGGCGTAGGCGCAACCACGGATGGTCATGACGCCCGGCAGGGACTTACGGTTGGAAGTGATGCACTTCTTGGACTGCTCGATCTCCTGGTCATTGACCGTGAGATGCTTGGCGCGGTCTTTCTTTGCCTTCTCAGGGTAGACTTCCAGCACCTCCTGGATGAGGGCTTCGGTCTCTTCGCGTGTCATAGCTGACATAATGTTCTCCTACACCTGCCACCACTAATCCGTGGATGCGCAGGTTTTGAAAAAAACGATCGGTCGATACCGGCCCCCATGCGGGGGCCGACGTCATCTCTTTGGCTTATGCGTTCTCAGACGCAGCAGTCTGGCCGATGATGCTCTCGTCCTCTTCGTCCATGATGCCGAATTCCATCAGCAGCTCTTCGAGCTCGTCCATGGTGCAGGGAGTCGGGATCACCAGCATTTTGTTGTCGATGATCTTCTGCGCCAGGTTGCGGTACTCATCAGCCTGCTTGGCAGCCGGATCGTACTCGATGACGGTCATACGACGGATCTCAGCACGCTGCACCACGTTGTCGCGGGGCACGAAGTGAATCATCTGGGTACCCAGCTTCTCGGCCAGGGCGATGATCAGCTCGTCCTCACGATCGGTGTTACGGCTATTGCAGATCAGACCAGCCAGACGCACGCCACCGGAGTTGGCGTACTTCACGATACCCTTGGAGATGTTGTTGGCGGCGTACATGGCCATCATCTCACCAGAGCATACGATGTAGATTTCCTGGGCCTTGTTCTCGCGAATGGGCATGGCGAAACCACCACACACCACGTCACCCAGTACGTCATAAAACACGAAGTCGAGATCGTCTTCGTAGGCGCCTTCCTCTTCCAGGAAGTTGATCGCGGTGATAACGCCGCGGCCGGCACAACCGACGCCCGGCTCAGGACCGCCAGACTCGACGCACTTGATGTTGCCGTAACCGGTTTTCAGCACATCTTCCAGCTCCAGATCCTCAACGGTGCCAGCTTCCGCTGCCATTTCCATGATGGTATTCTGTGCTTTGGAGTGGAGAATCAGACGGGTAGAGTCCGCTTTGGGGTCACAACCGACGATCATGACCTTCTTACCCAGTTCAGCCAGACCGGCTACCAGGTTCTGGGTAGTGGTGGACTTACCAATACCGCCTTTACCGTAGATTGCACATTGACGCAGCGCCATGTTGGATCTCCTTACTATTGATGAATCATTTGGGTGACTAGAGTCGTTTAAGGTCACTTGGACGATTACTTAACTGCAATCGCTATGCCAAAAAACAAATAATCGATTAACTTATTGTTTTTACTTTAATAAATAGGGGCTGCAGCAGTTCAGAATGAGGTCAGGTTCACGACAAACACCCAGTCATTGTATGGATGAACACATACAAACATTACAAAAAGCACCCTCACTCCCCGGTCATGCACGTCTCTCCATCAACCGCTGCAACCTGCCTTCGGTCATTCTCGGCAGCCTGACCTACCAGCACCATCCCGTTCCGCTTGAGATTGACGGCGTCAAACATCTGCACCGGGAGCTCTTCACCGCTCTGGACGGTATCGATTGCGCCAAAACCCGTGCTGACAACTTTCACGACTACATGCGCTCGGGATTTTTGCTCGATCACCTCGACGAAGCGGGATTCACCACCGACAGCCGTTGTATCAAACGCGACAAAGCGGACTATCTGCGGGTGTTGCGGGGATGGATGTTCGATGCGGACAGCAAGGAGGCTGCGGTATTGAAGAGCTGGGTGGAATCCCGTTTCGGCCTCAGACCGAGGAATCATCACGGTCCCCTTGGCGATGAGTCTTCCGAACAGTATCAGACCTATCTGTATGATCGCGCCCGCAGCCTCTACAACACCAATGCCCTGGAGGCGCAGTTCGATCTGCTCTACACCTACTGCCAGTACGAAGTCAGCAAACGTTTTGCGCAACAGCTGCTATTGTTTCGTGGCACCAATAATCTCAAGGAATATGAAATTCTGGATCGTCCGGAAAAGCGCCGCTATATCATGATTCTCAACAATCTGAATTCCTTCAGCAGTGACCGCACCCGGGCCGATGAGTTCGGCGACTACATCCTGGAAGCCCGGGTGCCGTCCTCAAAACTGCTCTACTTTCCGGACCTGTTGCCCGGCACACTCAAAGGCGAATCGGAATTCCTGGTGATTGGTGGTGTGTATGAAGTGAATGTGAGCACATTGTAGATCATTGATTGAAAGCCGGGGATGAGTGTGCGCGGGATATGTACCACAAAATCAGCCCCTGTTGATAAAGGCTTGTTACTGAATTTTTAGTTTTAAGTTATTAGTTTTGAGTTGATGAGTTCGCTGGGTAGTGTTCAGAATTCTGTGTCATTTCTATAAACTTAGGCTAAAAGAGATGATACATGAAAGACAAAATACAATTCGACATGGAAATTG
>JBEVVH010000058.1:7500-18219 GCA_040507245.1 Candidatus Thiodiazotropha sp. | reverse complement strand
GGGGCACTAATAGGCTGTCAAAGATCGAATCGATTTTGGTGGACTTGGATGTCCCAAAATCTTTCATGAGATCGAAGACTCGCTTGATGAAAAAAGGCCCAATCAGACAGCAGATCGAAAGAGACTCATGAAGCCAGCCGGGATCGTGAAAACTGTTCACTCACGATTCCAGGCGCTGACTACAGATCGGGAAATTAATGGCACCATCGACTTCTCGCCTGATCGCTGAGTCAAACCTAATTTACCCCTAACCCAGGCGAGCCCGCCAAAAAACCCAATGACCCGTCGCAGCCACCGATTCATTCCAAGCCCCAAAGCCTGCTAGACTTAAGTTTCACGCAATCAAACTCAAAGCCCTTTCATGCTCAAGTTTCAGCAGCCTCCCAAAGAGCAAAATGATGTATTTCTCGAGGACACGGACCGGCCGTTGCCAGAAGTCCTCAACCCGAACACGCGCTACATGTTCCTGGGTGAAATCGCAAAAGGGGGCAAATCACTCATTCAGTCATGCAAGGATCTGTACCTGTCCAGAGTGGTTGCCTATAAGACCCTGCGTCCTGAGTTCATCCATGACGAAATCGAAAACACCCGCCTGCTGCGAGAAGCACGGGTTTCAGCCATGTTGCAGCACCCCAATACACTACCGATCTACGAGACCGGCCGTGACCGTAAGGGAAACTACTACTTCACGATGAAACTGATCCATGGTTACACCTTGCGTGAGATCCTGGATTACCGCGAGCGCTATGACCTGATACAACTGATAGAGGTCATTGAGCAGGTCGCCCATGCGTTGGCCTACGCACACGCCCATGGCGTCGCCCATCGCGACATCAAGCCTGAGAATATTCTGGTGGGGCCCTATAGTGAGGTATTGTTGCTTGACTGGGGTCTTGCAAAGGTCTGGAGCAAGGACGGCAGGACCAGTGACGACGATGCCCATACTGAGATTTCCTTGCCCGACTCTGAAAAAACCATGACTGGGCACGGCAAACTGCAAGGCACCCTGTGTTACATGTCACCGGAGCAGATTCAACGAGATCCTGACATCAGTTTCAGCACTGACATCTATAGCCTGGGATCAGTACTTTACGAGGTACTGACGAGACAAACCCCGTTCGAAAGCAACCTGACCTACGAAATTCTCGATATGGTACAGAACAAGGTGCCGTCCATACCCTCAGAAATCAGTAAGTTTCCAGTACCAAAAATGCTTGAAAAACTCTGTCTGCAATGCCTTTCCAAAGACCCGGCAGGGCGTCCGGCATCGATGACTGAATTCATCCGGGTACTGCAACACGACTGGGCAGCGGACTTGATAAAAAGCAAGCGCTGAGCCAGGCATAAAAAAACCGGGGCGGAAAACCACCCCGGTTCATGGTCGTTATCGAATGAGGTCGAATCAGCCCAGAGCGGCCTTGGTCACCTTAACGATAATTGAGGCCACCTTGTAGGGATCCGCGTTGGATGCCGGGCGACGATCTTCCAGGCGACCTTTCCAGCCATCTTCGACCGTACCGATCGGGATACGGATGGAAGCACCACGATCGGAAACACCGTAGCTGAACTGATCAATGGACTGGGTTTCGTGCTTACCGGTCAGTCGCTGCTCATTGTGAGCACCGTAGACGGCGATACAGGCGCCGACATTCTTGCCGAACTCTTCACAGATCTTGGTGAAGACAGTTTCATCGCCCGAATCACGCGTGGCTCCGTTGGAGAAATTGGCGTGCATACCAGAACCGTTCCAATCGGTATCGCCCAGAGGCTTCGGATGCCAGTCAACAGCCAGGTCGTACTTCTCAGCACAGCGCTCCAGCAGGTAACGGGCAAGCCAGATTTCATCACCGGCACGAGCCGCGCTCTTGGCGAAGATCTGGAACTCCCACTGACCTGCAGCCACCTCGGCGTTGATGCCTTCAACGTTCAGGCCGGCCTCAAGACACATGTCCAGGTGCTCTTCGATCAGATCACGGCAGAAAGCGTTACGTGCGCCAACCGAGCAGTAGTAAGGACCCTGGGGAGGCGGATAACCGCCCGGAGGGAAGCCCGGCGGCAGGTTAGTGGTGGGATCCCACAGGAAGTACTCCTGCTCGAAACCAAACCAGAAATCGTCATCATCGTCATCGATGGTGGCGCGACCATTGGTGACATGAGCGGTACCGTCTGCGTTCAGTACCTCGGTCATGACCAGGTAGGAGTTCTTGCGACCCGGATCAGGAATGACCATCACGGGTTTCAGCAGGCAGTCTGACGCATTACCTTCGGCCTGTTCGGTGGAACTGCCGTCAAATGACCACATCGGGCAATCTTCCAACTTTCCGCTGAAGTCCTTGCGGACCATGGTTTTACTACGCAGACTCTGGGTCGGCTTGTAGCCGTCGAGCCAGATATATTCCAACTTGCTCTTCATCTAGACAAATCTCCGAATTAAGGTCAGTTAGCGGCCGAAGCCTTTTTATTAGGAATCACAATTGGGTTAATTTGCAGTTCGCTCGATAACGAAACTTAATTGCCCTCCCCCAAACTGCAGTTTCCTGAGTTCCCAAGCAGGGGATAAAGGAGTACCTGATATAGCACACAAGCATGTGCTCAGGAGTATTCCGGATCAATCCTCACAATCCAACTAATCAAGAATAATGCCAACGTAAGTATCTGCGGATTTTAAGCCGATAGGCGCGAATATCTCATTTTCACCGCACTCGCAATGCGCTATTTTGGTGCCTTTTTTCGGGGCATTCAAGATTGTTGCACCATTTTAGGTAACATGAACGACGCGATCCGGTAATACGCAAAGCCTTTTCCCATCCAGCTGGAGTGATCGTAAGAAAAACCCAACCGCACCATTATGGCAACAAATATGGATATTTACCCATAGAACTCCGGTCTCCAGCCGAATTGAGCCGGGCAGGATGATCCGGGATAAAGTTGAAAATAACCCATGATTGATCTAGCCAAGACCGGACTCAGGAGAGAGAAATATGAGCGCGGAAGTACTTTAGGCGCAAAAATCGGAGAGACCGATCCACGGGAGTAAGTCTCATTTGGTGCAAACTCAAGGCTGAAAAGCGGCCCCGATGACCGTACCCGTTGGGTTCAGCGATGAAGCTGGCAAAAACACGATGCACGACCCGGGGTTTAATTGTAAACACAAGATCGTCGGGCATCTGACCCGAATTGCCAACCTGGAGAAAATTATGGAGCCGGCGAGAGGATTCGAACCCCCGACCAGCTGATTACAAATCAGCTGCTCTACCAACTGAGCTACGCCGGCTGAGGAGAGCGAATTCTAAGCATTTCTACGGGTCGTGGCAAACCCATGCTGGGGATATACTGAGCCTTTCACATCAAAACCAGGAGGAAATACCCTCAGGGACAATCGGTCCGCTCAGAAACCAGTTGGGGATAGTCCTGTACCAACCCCTGCCAGTCGACGTCTCGGATCGGATTACCTCCCATAGCCTGGAAACTCAACCAGTATCTCGTCGATTCCCGATATCGCGGCTGAATAATAGATTCGAAACCCAGGGCCTCAATTTCACTCCTGCGCACCTCGGCACGATCCTCGTCTCGGAAAAGCCCCAGTGAAATCGCATGCGCCAGGTCACCACTGGTAAATCGCCATAGGTCACTGACGCCAGACTGCTCCAATCGTTTTGCTATTTTTATAGCGTCCTGACGTGTTTGTTGCGGAGGAATAAGAACCCAATAGCCGGCCTGCTCATTTCGCTGTTCGGATTGCAGTTCCGGCTTTACCCCCAAAGCACGAAGTCTCACAGAAATCTGCTCAGCATCACTGCGAGACTCCACATATCCTACTACTGCACAGTAAGGAAGGACCTCTTCCGGCTCCTGCACAATATTCATTGCCTGTATTGGCAACGAATCTGTGGGCTTTTCCGGATCAACTCCCCCCGGAGCCTTATCCATACTCGTCAAAGGGGCCGTTACTGATGGCGCGGCTGGCACTGCTGCGATTTCAGCGTTGGACTCATCGAGCTCAGGCTCGGCAGCGTCGTCCACCTTTTCCCGAGCCAGGGTAAGCCCCCCCACATCCGGTAGTACCGTGACTTCGACTTCGGCATGCTGTCGTGGATAACCCACTGCGAAGATTCCGATGTTGGCAAGCAGCAGTAGAAGAAAAAGCCATTTCATAGGATAAAGGATCAATCTGAATTTTGGGATTGTAAGGCCAGCCCCTGCAACACCAGATCAGGAATCAGGTGGTAAGCAATCCCGAGGTGAGGCGCCAATAATGCCGCATCTCCCCCCGTCAGTAGGCACTGAACCTCATTCTGAGTCTGGGCAACTCGTTGCAATTTAAGAAGAACGTCTTTAATTATGCACACGTGGGTCAGAATAGCACCGCTTTCAATCGCAGTTGCGGTATCAGTCGCAAAAACGTCGATTTCTCCTTGAAGCGGAGTAGTATCGAGATCCGTGCTCGAGAGAAGACAACGGGAAAACCCCCTCACACCAGGTAGGATCAGCCCCCCCAGGTGTACTCCCCTGGCATCGATGGCATCCAGTGTGGTGGCGGTACCACAATCCACGACCAGTACAGATGAGTGCACAAGATTCCAGCTGCCCAGAATCGCAAGCCATCTATCCACTCCAAGCTGAGACGTCTTTGCATATCCGTTTGTAACACCATTTTCAGACTTGCGGGTCTTCGCTATCTTTACCTTTGACGGCCAATTCTTACGTATCCATTGAATCATCCCGTCCTGAAGGTCCTGATGTCGTACTGAAGAGATAGCAACTTCCGATGGAGGAGCCAGTTTGTTCCAGACCCGATCCAGGGTATCAACCAGATCGTCGACCTGCTCTCGATGAAGTATATGGGTGTCTAATTCATCCTCCGTAGCCCATTTCACAGCCGTATTACCCAGGTCCACGAACAGTTTCATCGGAATGTTGCCTTATTGTAGGAACGGAGGCTTACTTCACCGGCGTGAAAAACAACCGTTTCCCCATCGATACGCAATCGAATTCCACCTGTAGCATCGACACCGATATGCTCCCCATGGATCTCTTCCCGCGCATTCCTGATAACGACCGGTTTGCCCAACAACTGATCATGACGATGCCATTCATCCAGAAATCCAGCAAACCCCTGATCCCTGTATTGTTGTGCAACGTTGTTGAGGTGATAAATAAGTGATGCAGCGATCTCATTCCTTGTGTAGGGACGTATACCAGGAATAGAGTCCAAATCAATCCACGGTTGATCGATTCCCTTTCCATAGTCATCCAGACGGGTATTCAAGCCAATGCCAATTACGACTTGAGAAGGCCCCTCAGCCTCTCCCGCGACTTCCAGCAAAAGTCCGGCGAGCTTCTTTCCTTGCCAGTGGACATCGTTGGGCCACTTGACTCCAGCACCCTGGCAATCAAGCTGATTGAGCATGCGCATGACTCCCAGAGCTGAAGCCAGACTCAATCCGGCCATCTGGGTCGGAGGCAGATCGAACTCAAACAGGATTGACAGGTAGACATTACGTCCGAAAGGTGAAATCCAATATCGTCCATGCCTTCCCTTGCCCGAAGACTGTTGTTCTGCCAGACAGACACTTCCTGAGGATATTCCTATTCGACCCTGCTGCATGAGCCAGGCATTTGTAGATCCGATCGTGGCGTGGAGGTTGATCTCTGGTTTGTTCAACAGACCCAAATTCTCAAGATGAGTGGAAATAAGCTGTTGGTCGAGCAAGTCGATAGGCGCCTTTAGACGGTAGCCACGTCCTTTAACTGCATCGAAATCCAAATCATATCGTTGCTTGATGGATTTTAGCTTTTTCCATACCCCGGCCCGACTGATACCGAGTTTTTCACCCAGCTCATTACCCGAGTGAAAAGAGCCATCCGCCATAAGCCGGATGAGATCAAATTGATCACTCATGTCCATACAGCCAATGATTCAGCCTAGAGCGCTTCTCAACACTGAGATCATCAGGCAAATGAAAGTAACAGGTATCGGCCTTTGCAGGTGATGGTGTAACCTGAACTGCCATCATTTCGTCTCTGCGAAAAAAATGCACCAGGATACAATCGCCCGGTGTTGTATCCTCGAGGTAGCTCTCCAGCTGTTTTACATTCATGCGCAGGTTATCAACGGCAACAATTTCATCGCCCGGCGCCAATCCGGCGGCCTGGGCTGGCCCATCGTCGAAAACCTGAACAATTCTGATCACCTGACCAGCATCGACAAGTTTTGCACCTAAATCAATGTGCGTATCCTCCTTCGTGCTGAAGGACTTTACGACTCCACCCAAATCTTCACTGGATCGTGCTTGAATGAGTTTCATCTGGACACCGAATTCAGAAAGTGTGTGTTCGAGTGGCAAATCCTCTGTACCTCTCAGTCCAAGATCCAGCAGTTTTCGTAAATCAACTCCTGACACTTCAGTGAGTATGTGCTCCATGACACCTTCCGGTAAACCCACTCCAGGTTTGCCATATTGAGTCCAGAGATAACGCATGATGTCGTCAAGTGAATGCTTGCCGTGGGATTCCAGACGAATGGTCAGATCGATTAGTAAAGCCAGCAAAGCGCCTTTTGAATAGTAACTCACCAACGCATTGGGAGCGTTTTCATCCTGCTTGTAAAATTTCGTCCATACATCAAAGCTTGACTCTTCCAATGTCTGCTTGGTTCTGCCGTTGGCACGCATCACCCGTGTTACAGTTTCTGCCAGCATTTCCAGATAGGATTCTGCATCGATGACACCGCTTCGAACCAGCATCAATTCATCATAGTAGGAGGTAATCCCCTCAAAGACCCAAAGCTGACGGGTGTGTACCTCCCTATCAGTACCGTTTTTTTGAAACACTTCGGGTGTAATACGCTTAACATGCCATTGATGAAAATATTCATGGCTACACAAAGCCAGCAATCTGCGATAACCGGAGGTGATCTCCTGTTTGTTTCTGGCGAAGAGTTCGTGACGGGGAAAAATGAGACTCGTTGAATTCCTGTGTTCCAACCCCCCGTAACTACTCCCTGTGATGCGCAGCATAAAAAGATAATTCTCAGCGGGTTGTTCACCAAACAGTTCCACCTGCTTCTCACAGATCTTTTTCACGTGTTCACACACAGGTTCAAGATCAAGTGACGGCATGCCACTGACAACCAGACGGTGAGACTTCTTGCCCACTACGAAGTCATGATCTGTGAATTCACCGATTTCAAAAGGATAATCTATCAAATCCTCATAACTATCCGATTCGTATATACCAAACCCATTTGCATCAACGTTTAAGGCACGCATTCCTGTTGCGACACGCCATGATTTGATGTCTGGTATTGATGGAATTTCAACATTCAAACGACATTGTTCTTTTTCCTGGGAAGATACCGCCAGAAACAGGCAGGGACCGTTGAAATAGGCATGGGTGGCATCAAAATGAGAGGTTCGGACGGTCAATTCCCAGGCATATACCAAGTATTTAATAGTAAGCGGTCCCTCTACCGAATCAAATTGCCAGGTCTGCTTATCCAGTTTTTGTCCATTCACAGCACCAGATCCGTTAAACGCCTCTATGGTTATTATATTGCGTGCAAAATCACGAATCATGTAACTACCGCGAATCCATGCTGGCAGATACACCACCTGTCCATCTGGATCAGGATTCTCAATATACAGCTCAACTTGAAACTGATGAGATTTGGGAGAATAAAGCTTTAATGTGTAATCAACCATTTCTACTCCCAATCCAGAATTGCCTGCTGACCACGCGCATTGATTGGACGGGCCAAAAGCCCTGCTTGTGTGGCACTAATTCGATATTTTGACTGTTCTTTTGTAGGCATATATACGGAGCTACCAAATAGGCTATCCGCCAACACGGTATGAGTTGCAAGGTAAGTCGTCAAATTTTCTGAAAACCCCGAAGACTCAGATAAATCGTAGATCGGATCCGGTGATTTACCGTTTTTCTGAATTCTTCCCGTAAATGATTCCAAGCGAACAACGGGATCTTGTCCAAGTATGGAAAACCACGGCTTCCATTTCAGGAAACGCGCATCAACACGCCATTCGTCAGAGTTGATCCAAAATACCCGGGTCTTCCCCTCGCGTACAAACGAAACCGGTACACCTCTGTCCGAGCGCTTACCGATAAGAATATCGGCGAGATGTGTTTCACGGGTCAATTGAATGTAGGTCTGTAAATTCGCTAAAAGCAGGAACATCACTGTAGAAGCAAACAACAACAACATCCCAAGACTACCGTTAAAACCAGCCTTGACGAATTTTCGTGAAAAAAATATTTGCCGAAATGACAATCCCAGCAACAACAAACCGATAAAGAGTGTAATTAACGCAGGCAGCACTTTGACAATATCCATGAGACAGACGATCTCCTGGCGTTTGAGTCTACGCTGTTTGACAAAAAAAAACCCCGTATCGTTTCCGATACGGGGTTTTGCTGTAAAAACCTGGCAGTGTCCTACTTTTACATGGGGAGACCCCACACTATCATCGGCGCTATGTCGTTTCACTTCCGAGTTCGAGATGGGATCGGGTGGTACCAACATGCTATAGCCGCCAGGCAAACTGGTGGGATTGATGGAACTCCATCAATCCGGCATTCGGTTAGATCGCTCTATGTTTGTTTGCATTTGCTTGAGCAACACCAAAATTCTTGGGTGTTATATGGTCAAGCCTCACGGGCAATTAGTACGGGTTAGCTTCATGCATTACTGCACTTCCACACCCAGCCTATCAACGTTGTAGTCTTCAACGGCCCTTTAGGGACCTCAAGGGTCCAGTGAGATCTAATCTTGGGAGGGGCTTCCCGCTTAGATGCTTTCAGCGGTTATCCTGTCCGTATATAGCTACCCGGCAATGCCACTGGCGTGACAACCGGAACACCAGAGATACGTCCACTCCGGTCCTCTCGTACTAGGAGCAGCTTCCCTCAAATCTCAGACGCCCACGGCAGATAGGGACCGAACTGTCTCACGACGTTCTAAACCCAGCTCGCGTACCACTTTAAATGGCGAACAGCCATACCCTTGGGACCGACTTCAGCCCCAGGATGTGATGAGCCGACATCGAGGTGCCAAACACCGCCGTCGATATGAACTCTTGGGCGGTATCAGCCTGTTATCCCCGGAGTACCTTTTATCCGTTGAGCGATGGCCCTTCCATACAGAACCACCGGATCACTAAGACCTACTTTCGTACCTGCTCGACTTGTCTGTCTCGCAGTCAAGCACCCTTATGCCTTTGCACTCGTTGCGCGATGTCCGACCGCGCTGAGGGTACCTTCGTGCTCCTCCGTTACTCTTTGGGAGGAGACCGCCCCAGTCAAACTACCCACCATACACTGTCCCTAACCCGGATAACGGGTCGAGGTTAGAACTCCGAATACATCAGGGTGGTATTTCAAGGTTGGCTCCACGAAGACTGGCGTCTCCGCTTCGAAGCCTCCCACCTATCCTACACAAACATATTCAAAGTCCAGTGCAAAGCTGTAGTAAAGGTTCACGGGGTCTTTCCGTCTAGCCGCGGGTACACTGCATCTTAACAGCGATTTCAATTTCACTGAGTCTCTGGTGGAGACAGCGTGGCCATCGTTACGCCATTCGTGCAGGTCGGAACTTACCCGACAAGGAATTTCGCTACCTTAGGACCGTTATAGTTACGGCCGCCGTTTACCGGGGCTTCGATCAAGAGCTTCGTCCGAAGACTAACCCCATCAATTAACCTTCCGGCACCGGGCAGGCGTCACACCCTATACTTCCTCTTTCGAGTTTGCAGAGTGCTATGTTTTTAATAAACAGTCGCAGCCACCTGGTCACTGCAACCCTCTTCTGCTCCGAGAGCAAGTCTCTTCACATACCAAGGGCGTACCTTCTCCCGAAGTTACGGTACTATTTTGCCTAGTTCCTTCACCAGAGTTCTCTCAAGCGCCTTGGGATTCTCACCCTACCCACCTGTGTCGGTTTAGAGTACGGTTACTTATTACCTGAAGCTTAGAGGTTTTTCCTGGAAGCATGGCATCAATCACTTCGTCTCACATGGAGACTCGTCATCACGTCTCAGAATTGCCTGTCCGGATTTGCCTAAACAGACTCCCTACACGCTTAAACCGGGTAAACCAACACCCGGATGACCTAGCCTTCTCCGTCACCCCATCGCAGTAATAAGTAGTTCCGGAATATTAACCGGATTCCCATCGACTACGCATTTCTGCCTCGCCTTAGGGGCCGACTAACCCTGCGCCGATTAGCGTTGCGCAGGAAACCTTGGGTTTTCGGCGAGGGGGCCTCTCACCCCCTTTATCGTTACTCATGTCAGCATTCGCACTTCTGATACCTCCAGCATGCCTTACAGCACACCTTCGCAGGCTTACAGAACGCTCCTCTACCATGCGTGCAAGCACGCATCCGCAGCTTCGGTACATGGCTTAAGCCCCGTTAAATCTTCCGCGCAGGCCGACTCGACTAGTGAGCTATTACGCTTTCTTTAAAGGGTGGCTGCTTCTAAGCCAACCTCCTAGCTGTCTATGCCTTCCCACATCGTTTCCCACTGAGCCATGATTTTGGGACCTTAGCTGGCGGTCTGGGTTGTTTCCCTTTTCACGACGGACGTTAGCACCCGCCGTGTGTCTCCCGCGATTGCACTTCCAAGTATTCGGAGTTTGCATCGGTTTGGTAAGCCGGGATGGCCCCCTAGCCGAAACAGTGCTCTACCCCTTGAAGTGAGACGC
>JBEVVH010000058.1:0-2500 GCA_040507245.1 Candidatus Thiodiazotropha sp. | reverse complement strand
GTCGAACGAAACCCTACCGGTCCCCACTTTACAGTCGGGCGGTTTTCTAAGGGAGGCACAAGCAGCTGAGCCGTTGGCAACGGAGACATCTATCGCGGATGAACCCTCACCCGAACCACTGTTCCAGACCCAAAAGCCCACCCGTGAGATCATCCATAAGATCAAGAGTGGTGACTCGTTGGCCACGATCTTTAAACAACAGGGGTTGAGTGCCAACCTGCTCCACCGCATTGTCCACTCCAGCGAAACAGCCAAGCAGTTGACGGATATTCGCCCAGGCGAAGAGCTGCACATCGCGCTCGACGACACATCGAACCTTATGAGTCTGAGACTCGTCCACAATAAGATCAGCAGCCTGGAAATCACCCAGTCTGGTGAGGACTTCACTGCTACACAGCACAACCGGGAAGTGGAAGTTCGCAGCAACCATGTCAGTGGCACCATCGAGAACTCACTCTACCTGGCGGCGAAAAAAGTCGGTCTCTCAGAAAAACTCATCATGCAATTAGCGGATATCTTCGGATGGGACGTGGACTTCGCGCTTGAGATCCGTTCCGGGGACCGTTTTACTGTTATTTATCAGGAAGACTATCTGGACGGGGAGAAACTTCAGGACGGACCTATTCTGGCCGCAGAATTCGTCAACCAGGGCAGAACTTATCGCGCAATTCGTTACACAGACGAATCCGGTCACTCGGACTATTACACCCCCGAAGGCCGCAGCATGCGAAAAGCATTTCTGAGAGCCCCGGTTGATTTCAGAAGAATCTCATCCAAGTTCACCCAGGAGCGCTGGCACCCGGTGCTGGGTAAAAAACGTCCTCACATGGGCGTGGATTACGCGGCCAAAACCGGTACACCGATCAAGGCCGCCGGTGATGGCAAGGTTATTTTTCGCGGTAAAAAAGGCGGCTATGGCAACGCCATAATCATCCAGCACGGTCAAACTTACACCACCCTGTACGGACATCTGTCGAAGTACAATAAATCATCTAAGAAAGGCAACAAGGTGAAACAGGGTCAGATCATCGGTTACGTAGGCCAGACTGGATTGGCGACCGGTCCACACCTGCACTACGAATTCCGCGTCAACGGGGTACACCGGAACCCTTTGACGGTTAAATTGCCCGCTGCAGAGCCAATCGCAAGAAAATACCGGGAAGATTTTCTGATCAAGTCTCAACCATTGATCTCCCAACTCGAATTGATAAACCGCACTATCGTTGCCGATGCCCAATAGGCAGATCTTTATCGGCTTGATTTCCGGCACATCCCTGGATGGGGTCGATGCTGTACTGGTGAGTTTCGAGGATAACCGCCCTCACCTGTTAGCCACTCACCACGAGCCTTACCCAGCAGCTATCAAACAATCGATTCGTGACCTGTGTCTTCCCGGTAGCAACGAGATCGATCGCATGGGGTCTCTTGACCGCTTGGTTGCGGAAGTCTTTTCCCACGCTGCGCTACGTGTTGTGGAAGCAGGCGGTTTGACCCGCGATGCCATAGCAGCGATTGGCTGTCATGGACAAACCATCCGCCACCGCCCTGAACTGACACCGGCCTTCACGCTTCAGATCTGTGATCCGAACACTCTGTCTGAACTCACGGGTATCACTACGGTGGCAGACTTTCGTCGGCGTGACATGGCGTGTGGTGGGCAGGGCGCTCCCCTGGTACCGGCCTATCACAAAGCACTTTTTCAACAACAGGGGCAATCCAGAATCGTTTTGAATCTGGGTGGCATAGCCAACATCACCTGCCTGCCCGCTGATACAGCACTACCAGTCACCGGTTATGACACTGGGCCTGCCAATACCCTGCTGGACTGCTGGGCTGAACGAAACATCGGCACCTGCTATGACGACCAGGGCGGCTGGGCCCGCAGTGGAAGCAGCCATCCGATGTTGCTGGATAGATTGTTGAAATACGACTATTTTAGTCTGCCAGCCCCCAAAAGCACAGGGACTGAAACGTTTAATCTGAATTGGCTGCTCGAGAGAGTCGAACAACTCGATGTGGCGCCTGCGGATGTACAGGCAACCCTTGTGGAATTAACCGTTCAAACTGTGGCACAAGCCATAGAGAGGGAAGGTTATGCATCCTCACAGATACTGATATGCGGCGGCGGCGTGCACAACGACTATCTGCTGGAACGCTTGAGCATCAGACTGCCAGGGTGCAGCCTTTCATCCACCCAGTCATACGGGGTTGAGCCCGATTGGGTGGAAGCAATCACTTTTGCCTGGCTGGCAAAACGCACATTATCCGGCTTGAGCGGCAATCTGCCATCGGTAACGGGCGCGACAAAAGAACTGATTCTTGGCGGCATCTATCCGGCATCCTAATCATTTCATGGAAACGCTCTAGACAAACTGCTTCTGTAGAACAATATCTGCTCTGCCTCATCTCCACGCAAGCGAGTCTTCGATCTCATGAAAGATTTTGGGACATCCAAGTCCACCAAAATCGATTCGATCTTTGACAGCCTATTAGTGCCCCG
>JBEVVH010000057.1:0-18300 GCA_040507245.1 Candidatus Thiodiazotropha sp. | reverse complement strand
GGGGCACTAATAGGCTGTCAAAGATCGAATCGATTTTGGTGGACTTGGATGTCCCAAAATCTTTCATGAGATCGAAGACTCGCTTGCCCGTACTTGTTGTTGTAATACATGCTTGCTCCAAGCAGCATAGAATTGTTTGAAAGGTATTTTTCAAACCTGAGGCATGCGTTCCCACGCAGAGCGTGGGAACGAGGAATTGAAATCTCCGGAATCAAGCAAGCAAAGAAGCCTGAACTCTCAGCAGGCGCTGCTTGACCTCCTTAGCAAGACCCTCCACTTCCGGACGGTCGACCAGCTGCAGCACCGCAACCGGATCCATGAAAGCAACCGTGATCGTGCCATCGACTTCCTCGCGAAGCACCACGTTGCATGGCAACAGCAACCCGATATCGGGTTCCGTGTCGATCGCCTTGTGAGCCAGTGGCGGGTTGCAGGCGCCGAGTATCCGGTAGGGGCGCCGCTCAACACCCAGTTTCGCCTTGAGGGTGGCCTGTACATCGATTTCGGTGAGTACCCCAAAGCCTTCTGCTTTCAGAGACTCAACCACCCTGGATTCGATCTCTTCCAGCCGGCCGTTAAGTTGTATGGAAAAGCTGTACATGTTTTCTCTCTTTGGTTGCGTCGCTTCCTCTTCCATGATGTCGCGCAGCTTTGGTGAGTGCCCCAACCCGAACTGCCACCCAGGGCTGGGACGGATGTTCAACGATCAGAAAAAACCCCCTGAACATTGTATGAGAATAGACCTTGTGACGTTCCATGTTGGACCGCATGGCTCCATCTCGCACCAAACCGGACGAAACCCATGCGCTGACCCTGAATGCATAGTCTTTGATAGCGAATTGGCAAGGTTCCAGAATGGTGCGACCCGCAAGCAAATGGTAACTTTTGAACCCTGCTCAACAATCTCGTACTTGATTCTGTAAATGGACCATTACAGAACGATTATAATCCACTATGATTTCAGGAAACCCCTGATTCATCCATGAAACCTCGAGTAACAAAGTAAAATTCCAGGTTATTTCATATCCGGAATGAGGTTGCCGAGTGGATCGATGTGGCGGCGCCCGATGTATGAGTGAGAATCCGCCCGGGGTCCGTGAGAGGTCGCTTGCATGTCCGCTGCCCCTGACACTCCTTCCAGCTCGTGGCGTCATGTGATGGTAACAATTTAGGTTTTTAATGGCCGCCCGGTGAACTCCCAATTGAAGCTTGGCCACAGCCGCTTCATAATGGTAAGCGTTGATCGTCGGCCATGGCCGCATAACAACCGAGAGTGGATGGAAGATGAGTAGCAATGCCAGTGAATTGACGTCCAGCGACCTCGCCAGCGGGATGTTTCTTTTTGCCCTTTTGTTCGCCCTCTGGCTGCTGTTGACCGGCAGTTCCGATCCCGCCGAATGGGTTGCAGGTCTGATGGTGGCACTGATCGTCACCCTGATCAGCAGACCCCACCTCAGCATCTTCGGTGGCCTACGCTTCACTCCGTCGGCGATACCCTCCTTCCTGTCCTACCTGGGTGTATTCATCATTGCTCTGGTACGGGCCAATCTGGACATGGCGCGACGTGTGCTTTCCCCCTCGCTCCCACTCCGACCCGCGCTGGTTCAGGTCAAAACCGAACTGCGGTCGCCCCTGGGCCGGCTGATTCTGGCAAACACCATTACCCTGACACCCGGCACCCTGACGGTGGACGTGGTGGACGACACCCTGACGATTCACTGGGTCGACTGCCCCCCCGGCACCGACATGGATGCCGCGACCCGGACCATCACCGCACAATTCGAAAAACACCTGAAAGGCTTTGTGAAATGACATTGACGCAACTGGAGGTCATCGCCCTGATCATGCTGGGCGGTGCGGTGCTACTGGGCCTGCTGCGACTGATCCTCGGACCGACTGCTCCAGACCGGGTGATCGCCGCCGACACCCTGGCCGTGATGACCACTTCCGCACTGGTAGTGCTGGCCGCGCTACTCGGCAGCCCGCTCTACCTGGACGTGGCTCTGGTCTACGGCACCCTGGCCTTTGTCGGCGTGGTTGCCATTGCCCGGGCCATCGAGGGGAACGGATCATGAGACTCGCTGCGGACATCTTTCTGCTTATAGGTGCGGCATTCACCCTGTTCGGCGCCATCGGACTGGTTCGCATGCCGGATGTCTACAACCGGATACAGGCGGGAACCAAAGCGGTAACCCTGGGCGCGCTCTGCCTGCTCATCGGAGTGGCCCTGCTGTTCCCCAGCTGGTGGTCGAAAATCCTGGTGATCGGACTGCTGATCCTGATCACCAATCCCCTGGGATCCTCCACCATTGCCCGGGCCCTGTTGATGGCCGGCGTGGAACCCTGGAAAAAGCCCCGCAGGAAAACACTGACTCATGACTGACCTGGAACTCTGGATCGCTTTACTGCTGGCACTGATGATGCTGAGCTCAGCATTGATGGTGCTGCTGGTCAATAACCATCTGGCTGCGGTTGCCGCCGCATCGGTGGTCTCGTTGGGACTCGCATTGCTGTTCGCCCTGATGCGGGCACCGGATGTCGCCATGACCGAGGCCGCGGTAGGCGCCGGCCTGAGCAGCCTGATTCTGGCCCTGGCCCTGCGACGTCTGGGACTCTGGCGACTCGATGGCAGCGGAGAAAACAGGCCCGGGGCCATCACCCGGCGGGGAGAGTGATCTGATGCGCAATCTCACGGGGCTTTTGTTCGCTGGCGGGCTGGGATTCATGCTGCTGGCTATCGTCAGCGGCCTGAATTTTGGTAATCCCGCGATGCTGGTGGGCGGGGTGATCCAATCCGCAGCCCCCCAGGAGACCGGTGCCGCCAATATCGTCACCTCAGTCGTCCTGGGTTATCGCGGCATCGACACCCTGGGTGAACTCTCGATCCTGTTCGCCGCCGCATCCGCCGCAGGGTTGATCCTGGGACGCCGGCACACCACCGCCGGCACCCTCACCGAAAGGGGATTCGTGCTGCGTCACGGGGGCGCCATGCTGTTCCCGTTGCTCATGACCATCGGTTTCTACATCATTTTTCACGGCCACTTGACACCAGGTGGGGGTTTTCAGGGTGGCGTGATGCTCGCTGCCGCGTTTTTTCTGCCCCTGCTGGCACGTCCCGGCGCTCGCCTACACCACGGCATGCTCAGTCTGATCGAGGGATTTGCCGGAGCGAGTTTCATCCTGATCGGCTTGCTCGCACTGTATGACGGCGGCGAGTTCCTGCAACCCATGATGCTTCAGGGAACCCTGGGAGAATTACGCTCGGCGGGCACCCTGCCTTTGCTCTACCTGGCCGTTGGCCTGAAGGTCGGCGCGGAACTGGCGAGCCTGTTGTCACATCTCGCCCAGACGGAGGCGGAACAATGATCTCGAGTATCACCCTGGAACTCGTGCTGCACGCCACCGCCCTGGGTCTGATCCTGATCGGCCTGGCGGGGCTTGTGCTGTCGCGCCACCTGTTCCGCATGGTTCTCGCCCTGGTGATCGCGGAAGCCGGCGCCAACCTGATGCTGGTTCTGGCCGGCTATCGCTGGGACGCGGTGGCTCCGATCATCACCAACCTGGCGGAACACCCCAGGATGGTCGATCCGGTTCCCCAGGCGATGGTGCTCACCGCCATCGTCATCGGCGTAGGTGTTCAGGCCTTAGCCGTGAGCATCCTGATCCGAGTGCGCCAACGCTACGCCAGTCTGGACCGGGATCTGGTTGCGGAACGTATGGATGCGGAGATTGCCGCAACCGCCGGAATCCGGCGTGATGTCAGTCAGGATGCTCCGCTGGGTGAACGCCCCCTGCCTCCCCTGCCGGTGCAGGCCCGGGAATCACAGGGAGGTGAGGCATGATGTACGCACCGATCCTGACCATCGTCTTGCCGCTGCTGGGCGCCTTCCTGCTACCGGTACTGATGCGCGTCACCCTGGGACTGGGACTCTGGGTAGGTCCGGCGATTCTGCTCTACGGCTGCTGGATCCTGGCTCAACTGGCAATGGGTGATAGCACCCTGCCGATGTCAATAAGCATCGGCGGTTTCGCACCCCCTCTGGGAATCAATCTGTACATCGACGACACGGCGCTGCTGTTCGCCTTTGCAACCCAGTTGCTGGGCCTGCTGTTCTGGCCTTTCAGCCTGGACAGTGACAGTCCGCGTCGTCAATCCCTGATGCTGCTGCTGGTTGCCGCCTCAACGGGGCTGGCGTTATCAGGTGATCTGTTCAACCTGTATGTGTTTTACGAACTGGTGGCGGTGGCCAGCTTCGGCCTGATTACCGCCTCGGGTACCCCTGCGGCCCATGCGGCCACGTTTCGCTACCTGGTGCTGAGCGGGATCGGTTCGGTCTTTACCCTGCTGGGTATCGCCCTGCTGTACAGCCAGACCGGAACCCTAAACCTGGCACACCTCGCGGAGCTGGCGCCCGAGACCCTGAATGACAAGATGGGCCTGACCGCCTTCCTGCTGATGCTCATCGGTGTCGGAGTCAAGGCGGAGTTGTTTCCGGTGAATACCTGGGTGCCTGAGGTCTACGCCACCGCCACGCACCGCTTGTCCGCGTTCCTTGCAGGACTCGTCTCCAAACTGGCAATGCTGGTGATCATGCGTCTGCTGATCCTGGTGTTCCACCAGCCCGAGGCCCTGCAGATCGTGCTTTTGCTGGGCATCCTGGGGGTGATCAGCGGCGAACTGGCTGCCTGGCGGGCGCGTGACATGCGGCGCATGCTCGCCTTTTCATCCATTGGTCAGCTCGGCATGATCTTCATCGCCCTGTCGCTTCCCGATGACCGGGGCTTACTAGCGGTTCTGGCCCTTTCACTGCACCACATGGTGGTGAAATCAGGGCTGTTCATGCTCACCGACGGCTGGGGCGGCTCACTGCGTAAACTCAAGGGCCTGGGCAGAACCGCACCCCTGGGTTCCGCCCTGTTCGTACTGTTCGCGCTGTCCCTGGTCGGCATGCCTCCGCTCCCCGGATTCTGGGCCAAGTTCACCCTGATCTCCGAACTGGCCAGCCAGGACGCCCCGCTCTACCTGATCGGCCTGGCGGTATTTCTCCTCGCCACAGTGGTCGAAACCAGTTATCTGTTCCGCATTGCCGGATGGCTCTATCAGCGCTCCGACGAACCACAGCAAGCCGACCCACCTCCCCGGTTGGCAGGCCTGTCTCTTTCAACATCCGCCCTGTTTGGTCTGGCCTTGATCGCCGCAACCCTGTGGATCGCCCCAGTGGGTGACCGCCTGCAGGCCATGGCGACCCAGACCCGCCAGGTGAACCTGTATATCGAAACGGTCAAACCGGAACTCAAGCCCATGCATACCCAGGCACAGTCCCGGGCGACGGAGTTGTCCAGCAACCGACTCGCCCGCAACCTCTGTGTCACCTGCACACCTGTCGGAGGCGAGCAGTGATAATCAGTCTGTTGGATGAATTGCTCATATTCTCCGCCACCACCCTGCTGGTGGCCTTCGTCCTGGGCCGTGGACTGGCCGTGGGCTGGATGGTGACCCTGCTCTACGCCGGCCAGCTGCTGGTGCTGTTCAAAATGGCCCCGCTGGGTTACGGAGCCGAACCGATTGCTTCGGTTCTGAATTTCAATGTCATGGGTCAGACCCTGTCCTGGCAGTTTGATGCCATGAGCTGGTTTTTCGCCCTCATCACCCTGGTCGCAGCGGTATTGACCAGCTGGTACGCGAGTGGCGAGTGGGAACGCAGTTTCCGCCGCCAGGGCGGGAATGTCTGGCTGTTTCATGTCGCCATGGCCCTGAATGTTTTCACCATGCTGATACTGCTTGCCAGCGGTGACCTGCTGTCCCTGTTCATCGGATGGGAACTGGTCACCTGGGCAGGCTTTCTGCTGATGGCCATGGCGGGTGGTGTCGCCACCCGGGCAGCGATGCGTTACATCACCTATGCGGTGATCGGCGGGATGGCGGTCTTCGGTGGTATCGCCCTGGTCTACGCCTCGGCCGGATCGCTGCGTTACGAGGCCATACTCACCGCAGCGTCCCGCATGGATGTCGGCTATCTGTGGGTGCTGGTGCTGCTGTTCGCCGGCGGCTTCGGCATCAAACTGGGTCTGCTGCCTTTTCACCTGTGGCAAGCGCCCGCCTATGCCGAGACACCAGGTCCCGGCAGCGCCTTCCTGGGTGCGATCTCCTCACGCATGGGGCTGTTCGCCATCCTGCTGGTGCTGGTGAAACTGTTTGGCATCGTCAATATCGAAAACCTGAAGATCCCGTTCACTCTGATCGATGCCCGGGACCTGCTGGCCTGGATCGCGATCTTCACCATCATTCTGCCAACCTATACCGCCATGAAGCAGAACGACGCCCGTTATCTGCTGGCCTGGCACGGCATCGGCCAGGGCGGTTACATGCTGCTCGGTCTGGTGGTCGCCAACGCCCTGGGCAGTGCCGGAGGACTGCTGCACATCCTCAACTACGCCCTGTGCCAGGCGGCCCTGCTGCTCACCGTGTTTGCGGTTCAGCACCGCACCGGCACCGCTGACCTGAACAAGATGGGGGGATTGGTGACCCACATGCCGCTGTCCTTCCTGGTGCTGCTGTGCGGCATCATCGGACTCGCGGGACTGCCACCCATGAATGGCTTTGTCTCTAAGTGGCTGGTCTACCGATCACTGCTGGATCAGGGCATGCCGTTGCTGTTCGTCGGCGCGATCATCGGCACCCTGGGCACCATCCTCTCGGTCTACAAGCTGATCCACAACATGTTCCTCGGACAACTGCGGGTGGAACATGAGTACGTCAAGGAAGCCCCCTGGAGCATGATGATCCCGATGCTCATTCTGGCGGCATTGATTTTCCTCACCGGTCTGCTGCCGGGCATACCACTGACCTGGGTCGCCTCGGTTCAGGAATCCCTGGGTCTTCCGAGCATCGACTTCACCCTCGGAGGCATCACCGCCAAGAGCGGTTCACTGGACATGATCTGGGTGGTTGGCGTGCTGTTCGCGGGATTCGGTATCGGCGCCCTGATCTTCTACTCCGCCGGTCGCAGCAAACGGGTGCATCAACTCGACAACTATGCCGGCGGGCATTTTCTGACCGCCGATGTACGCTACCAGTACAGCGACAACTTCTATGCCGGACTGATGCACCTGATCGGCGGCTGGTACCGGGGCAGCTTCCTCTGGCTTGAGAAGAGCATCACCTCCCTGGTCGAGCTCCTCTCGCTGGTCATGAAAGGTGTCTACCGGCGCGCCAATCCTGAGTTTTACATGATGAGCGCGGTCCTTTTCCTTATCGCCTGGGTGGTGATCTGATGCTTCCGATCGAACTTCTGCTCGAGCTGACCCTGATGCCCCTGGTGGCGTTCATCGTCGGCATGATGATGGTACTGATGATGCGGCGCATCGCGGCACGCATACAGCGGCGCGTCGGACCACCCTTCTTTCAGCCCCTGTATGACATCGTCAAGCTGCACAGCAAACGCACCCAGGTCTCCCACGGCCTGATTCATGACATCGGTATCGTCATGGCGATGGGCGGATACATCGCGGCGGAAACCCTGCTTCCGGTCCCCGGCATGGACGGCATCGCCGACAAGGGCGGCATCATCACCCTGCTCTACCTGATGATGATCCCCTCGCTCGGACTTGCCCTGGGCGTCGGCCAGTGCGCCAATCCCAACGGCTCCATCGGCATCGCCCGGGCACTGACCGCCATGCTGGCCTATGACATCCCCCTGGTGATCGTGATCTTCGGCGTGGCCTACGCCGCAGGCACGACCAACCTGGTCGACATCATCGCCGTCCAGCAGGCCGGTGGTTTTGCAACCTGGGGGGCAGTACAGAATCCGATTCTGGCTCTGGCGGGGCTGATCGCCATGCACGCATCCCTGGGCAAGCAGCCCTTCGAAATCTACATCGCCCCGGCGGAGATCGCCACCGGCCCGATGGTGGAGATGGGCGGCAAATACCTGGGCGGCCTGTTCGTCATGCAGTGCTTTCAGCTCTACACCACCTCGGTGCTGTACGTCAGCCTGTTCCTCGGCGGCGGCACCACCTGGTTCGACTTCCTGCTGAAGAGTTTCCTGGTTCTGGCCATACCGGTCAGCATCGCCTACCTGTTTCCCCGTTACCGCACGGAAGACCTGTTGCGCCTGATGTGGAAATGGCCGGTGATGCTGGGGCTGATTGGCCTGGCGTTTGTCATGTAGTTTTGAGTTATGAGTTTTTAGTTTTGAGTTGATGAGTGTGCTTTGCACACGCTCTTTCAATAAACGTGAGCAAAGCGAACACCGACAACTAAAAACTAATAACTCACAACTCAAAACTTAACAAAAACCCGCTTGGGTGATTATGATGAAATCGATAGACAAGATACCGGTAGTAGTAGAGAAGAAAGGCAACCCCCTCGCCCGGGTGTTTGACGAGCTGGTTCGCTTCTGCCGCTCCCGTTCGCTGTTCATTCTGCACTACTGCACCGGCTGCGGGGCGATCGAACTGCCACCCGCCATGACCTCCCGTTTCGATATGGAGCGTCTCGGTATTCAGCCCATGGTGTCTCCCCGTCAGGCGGACATCCTGCTGATCACCGGGTATGTCTCGATCAAAACCCTCAAGCGGGTGATCCTGACCTACGAGCAGATGGGGTCTCCCAAGTACGTGATCGGCATCTGCTCCTGTACGGTCAACGGCGGCATGTACTGGCAGAGTTACGCCACCGCGAAGAAACTCGACGAATACATGCCGGTGGATCTGTACATCGCCGGCTGCATGCCGCGTCCCGAGGCGGTCATCACCGGGCTGCGCAGACTCATGGATCGCATCCATACCGGGGAGGCCAACGGCTGGCAGGACTACTACCGCAACTACGACTACTACCTGGGCAACCAGCAGCAGCTGTTCGGCGAAACCTGGCAGACCCCCACCGACATCATCACCGAGGCGAAGCACTACGATCTGCTGTCCGAAGGCACCCTGGGCGACCATACCCATCTGCTGGAGCAGCACCAGAAACCCCTCGAGGCCCTGGAGATGCGCCTGGGTCATAACCTCAAGGAGCCCGCGGAATGAGCCAGGAAATCGCCCATTGGCTGGACAATCTCCTGAAAGAGATCGAAGGCATCGAAGTACGGCGCAAAAGCACCCGCCGGGTTCGGGTCGACGTGCCAGCCGACGCCCTCCCCGCCCTGCTGGAGCTGCTGCAGGGCCGCGCCGGCTATATCCATCTGTCGGCAATCAGCTGCGTCGACTGGATCGACGACGATCAGTTCGAACTGGTCTATCACGTCTGGTCCTACGACAGCCACTCCCTGGTCTCGGCGCACATCCGCATCGCCCGCAACCCCGGCGTCTACCTGTCGGTGTATGACCTGTATCAGCCGGCCGCCTTCTTCGAACGGGATATCCACGAGATGTTCGGAATTCACTTCGAAGGCAGCCCCAACATGGAGAAGTTCATCCTCACCGAATGGGATGGACCACCCCCCATGCGCAAGGAATTCGACAGCGAAGCCTATGTCAACGAACACTTGAACTGGCAGGAATATAACCCGGAATGGCTGCAGGAACTGGTGGCCGAGGGCGGCGGGGTGATCATTCCGCCTGAGGAACAGCGGTTCAGTCAGAAAAAAAATAAGTTATGAGTTTTTAGTTTTGAGTTGATGAGTGCGCTATGCGCACAACTGTTCGAATAAGCATGAGCGAAGCGAACACCGACAACTCAAAACTCATAACTAAAAACTCAAAACTTACGAGCAAAGCGAGTAAAAATGAGACCGGAAAACTACGAAGCCCAAAGACATCCGCCGAGCAATGAGTTCGAGCTCAACTTCGGTCCCAATCATCCGGGCATCGAGGGCAATTACGCGCTGAAACTCAAGTTTCACGGGGACCAGGTGCTCGAGGCCAAGGCGGACGGGGGTTACCTGCACCGCGGTTTCGAAAAACTCATGGAGCAGCGCCTGTGGATCCAGAACATCGCCCTGGTGCCGCGCATCTGCGTACCCGATCCTTCTCCCATGGAGGTGGTCTACTCGATGGCGGTGGAGGATCTGTGCGGACTTGAGGTGCCGGTACGCGCCCAGTGGATCCGGGTCATGCAGCTGGAGCTCTCTCGCATCGCCGCGCATCTGTTCACCTTTGGCGGCCATGCCGCCACCACCGGCATGTACAGCACCATGTACTGGGGTGTTGCCGACCGTGACCTGCTCCTCGACCTGTTTGAGGAGTTCACCGGCGGCCGGGTCTACAGCATCTATAACATTCCCGGCGGAGTGCGCCGGGAGTTGCCCGGCGGTTTCCTGCAACGGCTCGGCGAAACCCTCGACTACATCGAATCCCGGCTGCCGGATTACGACAACCTGTTTTTTAAGAACCAAGTATTCATCAAGCGCGCCAAGGGGGTCGGTGTCATGAGTCAGGAGCAGGCCCTGGCCTGGGGAGTGACCGGACCGAATCTGCGCGCCACCGGACTGCCCTTCGATGTCCGCCGCAACGATCCCTACCTGATCTATGACCAGCTCGATTTCGAGATCCCCACAGAACAGGCCGGCGACGCCTGGTCGCGTACCCTGGTGCGTCGCCTGGAACTGATGGAAAGCATACGCATCCTGCGCCAGGTGGCCAAGGCATTACCGGACATCGGCGGACCGATCCGCGCCCCGATTCCCAACCCTCTGGCCTGGAACGTACCTGCCGGCGAAACCTACGCCCGGGTGGAGTCGTCCAAAGGGGAACTCTGTTATTACGTGGTGTCCAACGGCGGCCCCAAACCCTACCGGGTACATGTGCGCGGCCCCTCCTCCATGCACGCGGTTCAGGTGCTGGAGAAAATGGCCGTGGGATCGCGCATCGAGGATATCGCCCAGACCATGTTCTCCCTGGATGCCTGTCCGCCGGAAGTGGATCGATGACTGAAGAGTTTTAAGTTAAGAGTTTTTAGTTTTCAGTTGACATGGGTGCAAGGAGGCAGCCTGGTGAAGCGGACCAAACATGTTTCAAAGTCAAAGAGTTTCAGTTTTGCTGTAAGGGTGGTTCATTTGGCCAGGTATCTGCAATATGAGAAAAGAGAATTTGTACTTTCCAAACAGGTGCTGCGCGCTGGCACCAGCATTGGAGCCAACATTGAGGAGGCAGGTGCGGGTGAATCAAGAAAAGATTTCAGGTCAAAAATGTCAATCGCATCCAAAGAAGCCCGAGAAACATTCTATTGGCTCAGATTATTGAGAGCGACGGATTACCTGGAAAGCAGAATGGCTGATTCAATGATCCAAGACTGTGAAGAGCTGGTTGCACTTCTTACGTCCATTGTCAAAACCACAACCGAGACGTATCAGGCATGATGTGTCGGCTGCTATCAAACCGAATCACTGTGCGCCCAATCGCAACAGACGCTGAGGCCCCGAAATGAGTGACCCAACTCAAAACTCAAAACTTAAAACTCAAAACTCGTCAAGCATCGCCCACGACGACCGCGGTTCCATCCTGCAGCCGCTCAAAGCGCTGCAGTTCTTCGCCCGCAAACCCGTGACCATGCCCCTGGAGCCTCGCCCGGCAACCGCCAACTACCGGGGCTTCCACCTTAACGATCATGACAAGTGCATCGGCTGCAGTTCCTGTCAGAAAGTCTGTGACAACGCCGCCATCAGCATGGTCGCGGTCCCGCACCTGCCCGAGGACCCGGCAAAGGGCATTCGCAACCTGCGTCCCGCCATCGATTACGGCCGCTGCTGCTGGTGCGCCCTGTGCGTGGACATCTGCCCCACCGGTGCGATCAGCCTGTCCCGTGAGTATGTACACACCTGCACCCATGCGGAGATCGACAGTTACTTCATTCTCCCCAAGGAGATCGGTATCCACGGGGTCGACTTCGGTCTCGGCTGGACCAAGACCGCCGACTCGGACCTGCTCGATCTCGAACGCCAGCCGATGGCCGAGGCGGAGGCTGATACCCGGGTTGGCAACTTTGACGAAATCGTCGCCGGTTTCAGTGATCAGCAGGCGGTATTGGAGGCCTCCCGCTGCGTTCAGTGCGGGATGTGCCACGACGCCTGCCCCACCCACATGGATGCCCCGGAATACATCCGCGCCATCTGGATGGGAGACTTGGAGGAAGCGGTACGTCAGATCTACCGCACCAACCCCTTCGCGCATGTGTGCGGCCGGGTGTGCACCCACAAATGCGAGGACGCCTGCTCCATCGGTCACCGTGGCGAACCGGTGGCGATTCGCTGGCTGAAACGCTACGCCATGGATTCGGTGGATCATGAACGGATCAAGGCGATCGCCTCAGAGGGTAAAGCGGATTATCTGAGCGGACACCGGGTGGCCATCGTTGGCGCCGGTCCAGCCGGACTCACCGCAGCCTACGACCTGGTTCGCCAAGGGCATGAGGTCACCGTGTTCGAAGCCCGCAACAAGGCGGGCGGCATGCCGAGATATGGCATCCCCGAGTATCGCCTGCCCTATGACATGATGGACCGGGATATCGAGGTGATCACCTCCCTCGGGGTGAAACTGCAAACCAACACCCGGATCGGCGTAGATATCAGCATGGATCAACTTCAGCAGGAGTACGATGCGGTGGTGCTCGCTATCGGACTCCATCTGGGGCGCTCCACCCGGATTCCGGGCAGTGACCATGAACAGGTGACCAAAGCGGTGGACCTACTGCGCATGATCACCGATACGGAGACCTTCGAGGTGCCGGAACAGGCCGTGGTGATCGGCGGCGGCAATGTCGCCATGGACATCGCCCGCAGCCTCGCACGGCTGCAGAAACAGCAATTCGGAGAGGTCCGGATCACCGTCACCGCCCTGGAAGACAAGGCTCACTTTCTAGCTGACCCGGTCGAAATCAAGGAGTGCGGTGAAGAGGGTATCGAGATCATTGATGCCCGGGGTCCCCAGGAGTGCCTGGTCGAAGCGGGACAGCTCAAGGGACTGCGAACCTGGAAGGTGCGCTCTATCTTCGATGAGCAGGGACGTTTCGCCCCCGCATATGACGAAGCCGACGAGATCATCCATCCGGGTAGCATGGTGATCGAGGCCATCGGCCAGATGTCCGACGTCAGTCTCCTTGGAGAAGCCCTGACCGAATCGCTGGAATGGAACCGAGGCCGACTCAAAGTGGACGAAAACGGACGCACCTCAGCCGACTGGCTGTGGGCCGCCGGTGACTGTGTCAACGGGCCGGACGTGGTGCATGCGGTGGCGGATGGGCATCGGGTGGCGGCAAGTATAGAAGCATGGCTCAGCAGTAAAACCTAGTTTTGAGTTATGAGTTTTTAGTTTTAAGTTGATGAGTGCGCTTCGCACACGTTTATTTAACAGACGTGAGCGAAGCGAACACCGACGACTCAAAACTAATAACTCAAAACTCAAAACTCAAAACTCACCAACAAACCGGGGTTTGGATATGAAAGAGGGTCACAGCAGCGGTTACCAGAAGCTGCAATCGCAAAAGACGTTGGGAGAAATTCTGGCGGTTGCCATCGAATTCGAGCGTACAGCCCGGGATTTTTATACCGCCCTGGCCCCCAAAGTCAGCAAACGCATACGCTATCTGGTCGAGGAGTTGGCCGAAGAGGAACAGCGCCATTTCGACCTGTTCAGCGAACTCAGATCGCGCCCTGATCTGGATCAGCAGATCGCCACCCTGGTGGATGTGCCCGCCAGCGACAAGCGTTTCTCCGATGCCATTCTGTTGCCCGATCTGGGTGAAAATCCGGATGACCAGGCGGTGCTGCAATATGCCCTGGGACGTGAACATGCTGCCATGGAGCAATATCAGTCCCTGGCTGAAAACACCCAGGATGGTCCGATTCGGGACCTGTTTCACTACCTGGCCAACGAGGAAACCCAGCACAAAAACCAGCTGGAACACCTCTACTACGTCACCGTTCACAGTGGTGGTGTCTAGCGGCTGATTTATTCTGACCCAAGACCTTTAAGAGGCAGCGCAGGCCGCCGGATCGCGACACACCCAGACATTCTTGAGCGATTTGATCGGTCATCCATGAATATAACCTCACTGCCACAGCCTGTTGTGAAAAAAAACCGGTCCAATCGAACTCCCGGTGTTTCGCCTCCAAGTTATATTAATATCTGAGAATAACCTGATTTGTAGCCCTGTTCCTGCCTGATATAGACTATTCTTTCCAGAAGGGAGGATGGCATTCTGGTGTTGTTCAGGTTGGCAACTTAAGGAAACTTCTACCGGCTCGAAACAGAGGATGGCTTTCGTCGTCGGGGTGGCAACAACAATGACGATGTATTCGAACCTCTTCCGGTATGCATTCTGCATGCAAATCTCTTTGCCCAGCCTTATGACTCGGGTTTTTCCAGTGTTACTTCTGCTGCTTTCGGCCGGCCCTGCTCAGGCGACCGGGCAAGCGACGGCCTATAGCCTGGATCAGGCGATCAGTGTGGCGCTGGAAAACAACCGGTTGCGCACCATCTCCCAGCAGGCCCTGGCGGTTGCCGAGGCGCAGTATCAGCAGGCGGCCTCCAGCTATTGGCCCACAGTGAACTTCACCGCCGGTTTTCAACGTCGCGATGAACCGGCCACCTTCGATTACCCGGCACAGCAGTTCGACGTCATGCCCGGCATGCTGCCGCCGGTCAACGTACCGTCCCAGGAGATCGAATTACTGGGCCGGGACACCACCACCTACTCCCTGGATGTGACCTACCCGCTGTATACCGGCGGCAAGCGCAGCAGCCTGGTCGAGCAGGCGAAGATCGGGGTCAGGATTGCAGATCGCGAGGTGCATCGAACCAATCTGCAGGTGGTCCAGGACGTCAAGCGTTACTACTATGTCGCCCTCTACACCCAGCAGTTGACCGACCTGGCGGATGACATCACCCTGTCCTTCGAGGTGCTGCGCGATATCACCAAGACCTTCTACGAGGGAGGATCCAACTCGGTCAACAAACTCGACCTGCTGCGCAGTCAACTCGCCTACTCCATGGCCGAGGCCACCCTCTCGGAACTCAGATCCAAACACGACGCGGCTCTCGCAGCGCTCTCATTTGCCATGGGATTGGACTGGCGTGAACAAATTCGCCTTGCCGATGAGTCCTACCCGGACAACATCGATGCAAACAGTCTGGACCGGCTGATCGACCAGGCTTTGAACTTCAATCCGGAAATCGAAAAGATGACCCTGGCAGTCCAGGCCTACGAGGCCAAGGTCGACGAGGCAAACAGCGGTTACTACCCCAGTCTGGCCCTGGTCGGATCCTACGATGGCTTCTCCAACGACCTGGATGGCGGACTGGATACCGAGGCGAACAATCGCTCCTGGATGATCGGCATCGGTTTGAAAGTGAATCTGTTTGAAGGCGGACGCACCAGGCACGCCGTGTCTGCGGCCAAGAGCGAACAGGCCAAGATCGAGCAACAACGTCTGCTGGTCAGTGATGCCATCGCCATGCAGGTTAAAAACCTGTTTCTGCAGACTCAGGCAGCGCAGAACCAGATTGCCATCACCGAGGAGAGCCTGAGCACATCGAAACAGAACCGGGACCTCACGGGACGCGCCTACCAGACCGGCGCAGTGGACACGCAAATGGTCATCGAGGCGGATCTGTTCGATGCCATGATCCGCGCCAACCACTACCGGGCCCGGCATGATCAGGCACTGCACTTGGCGGAAATCTCTTATCTATTGGGCAGAGAGGCCACGGAATAGCGCGTAATGCCCAGATGTTGAAACTCATCTCGTCCCTGGCCGCTGGAGCCGGCCTGCTGGTGCTGGCCGTATGGGGCAACATGCCCCTTGCAGAGGCCACCATTAATCCGCAAATCAAAGTCGGGGGCAGCCTTGAGTCCATTCACGACTCCAGCGTAACAGACGCCGAGATTGGATTCCGCCTGATCTTCAACGCCTTGCTCGAAGATATCCACGAAAGCTTCACGATCAAAATTTACGACAGCAATCAGATTCTCGTCGATAAATTCAAGTCGGGGGTGTTAGAGGGCATTCTGGTCAGCAGTTTGCAATTTCTCGAACTGGATAAGTATATTCATCCCTCCGGACGTTATGCGGTCCAGTACGGCCCGGACCTGAAGCAACCCTATCTGATATTGATTCGAAAAACCGGCAAAGCGATCAAGCTGTCAGATTTTCGTGGCGGCAGACTCAGCTTCGGGACCGGTCATCTGGTCGGCAAGCGCTTCCTGGATGTGACATTGATGCAGCAGGGATATCCGACCTCGGAACACTTTTTCAGTGAGATCGAAACGGTTAAAGAGGTCAACAAATCCATCGTCAACCTCTACTTCGGTTACGTGGATGTCGCCCTGGTACCAAAACACAACTACGATCTGGCGCTGGAACTCAACCCCCAGCTTGCCGAGAAACTGCAGATACTGACCCAATCGAAACCGATGATCTATCAGGCGTTCGGCATGCGCTACGACTTTCCTCAGGATCGCCTTGATCGGATCGATTCCCGGGTCCTGAAACCCATTCCCAGGCAACGCACGGAAAAGCTCCTCAAAACATTTCGCATCAACAGCATCAACAAGATTACCAATGAATCTTTGAAAGAGGTGATCGAACTCAATGCGGCTTACAACGCCCTGATCCAGGCGGCGCCATGAAGATCCGTAACACCATTCCATCACCTGTTCATTCGCATGGCGTTCATCCTGCTGGGGATCAGCATCGCATTCTCCTTCGCCCTTATGCCGATCTACAACGACAAGATCCTGCGCATGATCTTGTCCCAGGGAAACACCTTCGCCAATACCGCGATCGCAGCCTGTGGGGATGCCCTGTATACCCGGGACTACAGTTTCGTCATCACCTACATCAACAAGGTGCTGAAGAAAACCCCGGAGATCACTTATGTGAATTTCACTTCACGGGATGGCACCCAATTGAATCTCACCGCGAACGGCTGGCGGGTCTCCGATCCCGACCCGTTGAATGACGAACTCGATCTCGAGGAGGAGAACAGCTACACCATCATCCACACCAGTGATACACCTGAGGGTCAAGAGGACAATGTGTTCGTCTTCAGGAAACCGGTCAACATCACGGGCCTGGATTGGGGGCGCATCGAACTGGGCATCTCCGACAGCGAATATGACGCTCTGATGACCAACTATTTCCGCAATGTGCTGCTCTCCAGCTTCGTCCTGGTGATCATCTCGCTGCTGATACTGCACGGCATCTCCATTAAGCTGGCGCAGCAGCTCTCGAACCTGCGGGATACCGCGCTCAAACTCGCCGACGGCAATCTTTCGGCGCGGGCGCCCGCCGAGGCAATCGGTGAAATCCAACTGCTCGCCACCACCCTCAACGGCATGGCCGAGAATCTGGACAACAAGACCCGCAGCGTGCGCCAACTCGCCCGGCTGGTGGAGGACACCAACGACGCGATCGCGATCTTCGATCAGCGCGGTGAGATCAGTTTCGTCAATCCCGCCTTCATGAACATCACCGCTCACAGTTTCGAATTCTACAAAGGCATGACCCTGCAGGAGTTGTTCGAACATCTGGGCATCGAGAAGGAAAAGCAACGTGAAGTCTCCGCGGGTATGGCGCACGTCGATCAACTCGACTGGTCCACGGATATCACCATCACGCCGGCGGAGAACGGACCGATCCACATGACCCTGCGTATCGAAGCCTTCGAAGCCGAGGATGCGCAAAACAACGGCTTTTTTGTGGTGCTCAGTGATATCACCCGGCGTAAACAGCTGGAGTTCGAACTGGAAACCCTGGCCTATATCGACAAACTCACCAAGTTGCCGAACCGGCGTTTCTTTATGGATCGCCTCAGCGAAGCCGTCAAGGAGGCCGAGGTATTCCAATCCGGGCTGGCGGTGCTGTTCCTGGATCTGGACAACTTCAAGATCATCAATGACTCCCTTGGCCATGAGGTGGGGGACTTCGTACTCAGCGAGGCGGCCTGGCGGATTCAGGATACCCTCAGGTCCGACGACATCGTCTGTCGCCTGGGCGGTGATGAATTCACCGTAATCATCAAAGGCGTGATGGAAAAACGCGAGCTGGCCAAGATCGCCAAGGCGATCATCCGCGAATTCGCCAAACCCATCGATTGCCGGGATCGGGAACTGCGGATCGGCGCGAGTATCGGCATCGTCAAATTCCCCGAGGATGGCCACGATGAGAAGGAACTGATCAAGAACGCGGATACCGCCATGTATGCGGCGAAACAAGCCGGGAAAAACGCGTTTCGCTTCTTTACCCAGGATATGCACCAGGATCTGCACGACTACCTGGAACTGGAAAGCGCCCTGCGCAAGGCAATCAGCGAATCCGATCTGCAACTGGTCTATCAACCGTTTTTCGAGCTCGATACCCA
>JBEVVH010000056.1:0-18313 GCA_040507245.1 Candidatus Thiodiazotropha sp. | reverse complement strand
ACTTTCCATGTCGAATTGTATTTTGTCTTTCATGTATCATCTCTTTTAGCCTAAGTTTATAGAAATGACACAGAATTCTGAACACTACCGACGTCGCTCCCGTTACGCATGCGTTTGAGCAAAATAGACTATGTATACCATATTAGAAATTGCACTGAATCGCACCGCTTGAGTAGAATTTCAACGGCCTGCTGGAGGTTCCTGGGAATAAGTCAGTAACGCCACGACACTGTCATAAACCACAACGCCCGTTTTACGCCGGTCGGCGGCCCAGATACCGGGTAGGATCATCCACCCCTGCATCCGCAAATCCCCGGGCCCTCAGCCGGCAGGAATCACATACCCCACAGGCCTGACCCTGGGCATTCGCTTGGTAACAGGAGACAGTTCTGCCGTAGTCCACCCCCAGTCCCATGCCCAGGCGAATGATCTGCGCCTTGGTCAGGTCGATCAACGGTGTGTGGACGCGAAACTCACGCCCTTCGACCCCGGCCTTGGTCGCCAGATTCGCCAGCTGTTCGAAACTGCGAATGAAATCGGGCCGGCAGTCCGGGTAGCCCGAGTAGTCCACCGCGTTCACGCCGATGAAGATATCCTGGGCATCCAGCACCTCCGCCCACCCCAGGGCCAGGGAGAGAAACACGGTGTTGCGCGCCGGTACATAGGTTACGGGTATGCCCTCCCCCATCTGTTCCGGCACCTGAATGGCGGGATCGGTGAGCGCGGAGCCGCCAAACGCATCCAGGCCGATGCTGATCACCTTGTGATCCACTGCACCGAGGGCCTCGGCGACACCCGCGGCCGCATTGAGCTCCGCCACATGGCGTTGTCCATAGGCCATGCTCAGGGCGTGACAGGCATAACCCTGATCCCGGGCAATCGCCAGCACCGTCGCGGAATCGAGCCCGCCTGACAGAAGCACCACCGCAGGTTTCTCAGACATGACTCACCCTGTGTGTTTGACGTTCAAAACCAATCATATCAACTGTTCCAGTTTGCTTATCGACCGGGTTGCTCGCCCCACAGCCACTTGTGCAACTGCATCTGAAAGCGAACCTCCAACCGGTCCTCAAGTATCCACTCCGCCAGGCGAGCGGGTTCCAGATCACCATGCACGGGTGAGAACAGGACCTCGCACTGCTGGGCAAGGCGATGGGTCGTCAACATCTCACGACTCCATTCGTAGTCCTCGCGATCGGCGATGACGAACTTGATCTGATCCGCGGGTCTCAGAACCTGCAGATTGGCCAGGCGGTTTTTTTCGGCCTCCCCCGATCCGGGCGTCTTCAGATCGATCACCCGTTCGACCCGGGGATCCACATTTGCCACATCCAGGGCGCCACTGGTTTCCAGGGAAACCCGGTAGCCTACATCGCACAGACGGGTCAGCAGTTCAATGCAGGCCGCCTGGGCCAGGGGCTCCCCACCGGTGACACACACCCGGGATGTTTGAAAGGCCGCCACCTGATCGAGAATCTCATCCAGGGTCCGGTGTTCGCCACCGCTGAAGGCATAGGCGGTATCACAGTAGCGGCAACGCAGCGGACATCCGGTGAGTCGCACGAACACCGTGGGCAGCCCCACGGAACGGGCTTCACCCTGAAGGGAGAGAAAGATTTCGGTGATGCGCAGACGGGACATGGAAGCGATGGATCAGGGGACGGAATTCAAAAGTGACGTTTAGGAACGCTGCAGTCGTTGCGCGGGATATTAGCAGACAACTCATCGCGCCTGAAACCTCAGGCGCGATCGTTTACTCATTGGCCGACAGGACTAATGTCCCTCTTTGGAGATCCGCTGCAGACGTTTGTCCGCCAAACGGGCCTCCGTGGTGTCGGGATAATTCATCTGCAGTTCCTTGAGAATAGCCTTCGCCTCATTCCAGTTCTGCTTCTCATAGTAGATGTAGCCCATTTTCAGCATGCCGCCCGGAACCTTGGGACTCTGGGGATAACCCTTGCGCACCTTGCTGAATTCGTTCAACGCAGTATCGAAATCACGGTTCACGTAGCTCGCCTCAGCCAGCCAGTACTGGGCATTGTCCTCGTAGGTCCCACCCGGATATTGCTTGAGAAAACTGCCGAACGCGGTGATCGATTCCGGATAGCGTCCCTGTTTGAGCAGGTTGAACGCTTCCTGGTAGGCAAACTCCTCCTGCTTCGGATCCGGCGGGGTCACACTGTTCACCGGAGGGGCGCTGGCCACCGCAGGTCCACTGGCTGTGGGTGCGGGTGTTGCGGGTGCGGAGGGTGCGGGTGCCGCCACTGCAGCCGCTCCGGCAGCCGCAGACGGGCCGGACACCCGGGACAGTCGCTGGTCGATATCCAGGTAGAGGTCCCGCTGTCTGCGACTCATCTCGTCCATGGTGTGCTTCTGCATCTCAACATCACCACGCAGCTGCTGAACCTCACGCTGCAGTTGTTGAATCTGCAGCACCAGGTCCGCCAGGCTCTGATTTTGCAACATCCGCTCCAGACGCTGCATACGCTGTTCCAGGCTGGCCCCGGAATCCGCGGCCGACACCTCGGTCATGGCCGTGAGGCCAACCACAAGGGCCAGCAGGATGGGTTTGAAGCGTTTGTTCATTGATGAAATCCCCGATCAGTAGATCAATTCAACACGACGATTCAGCGCCATCGCCTCTTCGTTGTGCTCAAACGCGGCAGGACGCTCTTCACCGTAACTGACCACGACCATCTGGTTCTGCGAAACCCCCTGGGCGAGCATCAGGTCACGCACTGAGTTGGCCCGGTTTTCACCCAGTCCCAGGTTGTACTCCCGGGTGCCCTTCTCATCCGCATGACCTTCCAGACGCACCACCGCCTGAGGATTGGCGGCCAGATAGTCGGCATGGGCCTGGATCACATCCAGGTATTCGGTACGTACCGTGCTCTGGTCGAAATCGAAATAGATGACCCGGGTGGCGAGTAGACTGTTGGGATTTTCCAGGGGATCACCCGCCCAGGCCTCACCCTGGCTTGCGGCTGAAGTGGAGGCTCCCTCTCCGTAACTGCCACCCTCCGCGCCGGTGGACTGCTCGGAAACATCGGCGCCCGCTCCTTCCAGCGTTTCCGGGGTGGAGGAACAGGCCATCATAAGGAACAGAGACATCGCTACGGGTAACACAAGCAGCAGCGCTTTTTTCATGAACATTCTCCTAAACGAAAGTGCGGTTGTTTATTTCTTGAAAGGTGACCAGTCCGGTTCGCGTACATCGCCCTCCTGCAGGGCGAGCCGCTGTTTCACACGCCCATCCACCGATACCGCGGCGAGCACGCCCCGGTTTCCGTTCTTGGCGCCGTAGATAATCATGCTGCCGTTGGGCGCAAAGCTGGGAGATTCGTCCAGGTCGCCGTCACTCAACACCTGCATTACCCCGGATTCGAGGTCCAGCACGGCAATCCGGTAATTACCATCCTCACGGGTAACCAGGGTGAGGAGCCGGCCATCGGGGGAATAGGAGGCCCGGGCATTGTAACTGTTCTGATAGGTCACCCGCTGGGGTGTGCCGCCAAAGGCGGAGACCTGGTAGATCTGCGGTCTTCCGCCACGATCCGAGGTGAACACCAGGGTGCGGCCGTCCGGAGACCAGGCGGCTTCCGTATCAATCGCATAGTGACGGGTGATCTGGGTGAGTTTGCGGCTCACCAGATCGTAAACATAGACATCCGGGTTGCCCCCCTTGGAGAGGGTCATGGCCAGTTTACGCCCATCCGGTGACCAGGCCGGAGCACCGTTAATGCCCTTGAAGTTGGTGACCTTCTGGCGCTGCCCGGTATACACCCCCTGGACATAGATGGCGGACTGTCCCCCTTCGAAGGAGACGTAGGCGATTTTCTGCCCGTCGGGAGACCAGGCCGGGGACATCAGGGGTTCGGTGGAACTGACAATGGTTTCCGGATGATAACCGTCGGCGTCCGCCACATTGAGCGCCACCTTGGTCTCCCCGTTCGTTTGCCGGGTGGATGAGATGTAGGCAACCCGGGTGGAGAAGGCGCCAGGGACACCCAGCAGCTTTTCATAGATGAGATCGGCGATACGATGCGCGGTGCTGCGCAGATTCGGCGCGGTGGTCGGAATGTTGTAGCCGGTCAACTGGGACTCACGAAACACGTCCAGCAACTGAAACTGAATCTGGTAGCCACCCGCTCCGTTGGAACGCACCTGACCCACCACCAGATTCTCCACCCCGAGGGCCCGCCAGTCCTTGAAGTCGACCGCTTCCAGGCTGCTCGGGCGTGCCAGCATGTCCTTCACCGGCACCGGCTTGAAACGGCCGCTGCGCTGCAGGTCGGCACTGATCACCGCTGCCACGTCCTCCGGCAGACGTCCGGTACCCTCTAGCCCGAAGGGCACGACGGCAATCGGCAGGGCGCCCTCGACGCCTTCGGTGATCTCAATGGTCAGCTCAGCCTGGGCCGAGGATTGCCAAACCAATAACGCAAACAGAACATGGATGATTTTTTTCATAATTACAGTTGATTATTTATTTGGCTTGAAGTTTAACTTTAATGTGCGGAACGACTCAAACAGGGCCCCGCTGGGTACCGGCAGAGGCGCCGACTTGTACACCGCGGTCTCCACCGACCGGTCGAAGGCGTCGTTGCCGCTGCTGCTGATGATGCTCACACCCCCCGGAATCACGTCACCACCGGGTATCAGGCGTACCTGCACCACACAGGAGAGCCCCTCCGTGCTGGCGGCAGGTTTGAGCCAGCTGCGTTCGATCTGCTGCTTGATCACCGCCACATAGCGATCGATTTCACGGCTGTTCTGTTCCGCGGCGATCTGTGCCTGCAGCGCCCGTTCCCGCTCCGCCTGGGCAGCCGCCTCGGCACGCCGACGCTCATCCTCCGCCCGGCGCTTGGCTTCCGCCTCTGCTTTACGTTTGGCTTCCGCTTCGGCCTGGCGTTTGGCCTCTGCATCCGCTTTACGCTTGGCTTCGACCTCCGCTTTGCGTTTCGCCTCCGCTTGAGCCTCGCGTTTAGCCTCTGCCTCAGCCTGACGTTTGGCTTCGGCCTTCTTTTTGGCATCCGCTTCGGCTTTTCGCTTGGCTTCTGCTGCCTGTTTTTCCTTCAGTGCCTTCTGCTCGGCCAGGCGTTGCTCCTGCTTGAGTTTCTCCTGCTTCTGACGTTGCAGTTCCGCCTCACGCTGAAGCCGTTTCTGCTCTTCGGCACGCTGCTTTTCCGCCGCCGTAGGCGGCAGCTTGTCCGCCTCCACGGTGTGTGCCTGGACCACGTTGACCTTGGGTGTCAGCGGTTTGTCCGGTTTCGCCCAGTCGACCCCGAAGATCAGGAAAAAAAGAATCGCCAGATGCAGCAACAGGGCCGAGATCACGGCATAAGGATTGCGTTTCAGTACACCCCACATGTCAGGATTCCGGGGTTTCCGTGACCAGTCCCACGCTGGGTGCACCGCCTTCCTGCAGCAGCACCATGGCTTCGACAACCCGGCCATAGGGCACGCCCCGGTCGCCACGCACCATCACCGGCGTCTTCGGCTTGTATTTCAGCACCGCGCGCACCCGGTTCACCAAATCATCCTCACCCACCGGACTGTTTTTGCCTTCCCCCACATCGATGAACAGATCGCCGTTGCGATCCACGGTAACAACCAGGGGTTCGTCCATTTCGCTGGGCAGAGGCTCCGCATCGGCCTGGGGCAGTTCCACCTGGACGCCCTGGGTCAGCAGGGGCGCGGTAATCATGAAGATCACCAGCAGCACCAGCATCACATCGATGTAGGGCACCACGTTGATATCGGACATCGGACGGCGGCGATTCTTGTTTCGGCTCATGCGCTCTTCGTCCGCTCAGGAAACCGCCTGACGCTGCAGAATCGTGGCAAACTCCTCCACGAAGTCGTCATAGCGGTTGTTGAGGCGCTCCACGTCGTTGGAATAGCGATTGTAGGCAATCACCGCGGGTATCGCGGCGAACAGGCCGATGGCGGTGGCGATCAGGGCCTCGGCGATACCCGGCGCGACCAGGGCCAGGGTTGCCTGTTTGACATTACCCAGGGAGGTGAAGGAGTTCATGATGCCCCAGACCGTACCAAACAGGCCCACATAGGGACTGGTGGAACCGATGGTGGCCAGGGTCGAGAGATGATTCTCCAGGCGATCCACCTCACGATTGAGGGAGACCCGCATGGAGCGTTGCGCGCCCTGCACCATCGCCATGGGGTCCTTGTGTCCCTTGCTGCGCAGCCGCGCGAACTCACGGAACCCGGCGCGGAATACCGCCGCCATTCCCGATTCCTCGTTACTCTCCCGCTCGATCTGGCGATACAGTTCGGCGAGATCTCCTCCGGACCAGAAACGGCTTTCGAACGCATCCGCCTCCCGGATCGCCCGTTTCAGCACCCGCAGACGATCGAAGATCATGCTCCAGGAACTGATCGATGCGAACATCAACAGCGCAATGACCCCCTTCACCACGGGACTGGCATTGAGGATAAGGTGGGTAATGGAGAGGTCAGTCGACATCCGCGATCTCCGACAGTATTTTTTCAGGAATAGGTGTAGGACGCATGGTTTCCAGATCCACGCAGGCAATTTTGATCTCGCCTTTACATAACAGCTGCGCATCCCCCAAGCGTAGCACTTCCTGATAAAAGGTCAGGCTGGCGCGCCCCTTGTGGGACAGGCTTGCGGACACCTCGAGTGCATCGTTGAACCGGGCCGGGTGATGGTAGCCCACATTCACCTGTCGAACTGCGAAGATGATCCCGTCTTGCCGCAACAACTGATCCTGTTCAAAGCCCAGGCTGCGCAACCATTCGGTGCGCGCCCGCTCCATGAACTTGAGGTAGTTGGCATAGAACACCACACCACCGGAATCGGTGTCTTCGTAATACACCCGTACCGGCCAGGTAAAATGCAGTTGACTGCTGTTCATGTCCATTGATTCTGTGATGGTACCTGAGTTCCCGAAATCATTGTCATTATCCGTTCCCCGGGATTCAGGGATTGAACAGATCTCCCTCGGCAGGTTGCTGCACAGGCGCCAGTCCGAAGTGCAGATAGGCGGCCTGGGTGGCCACCCGTCCCCGCGGGGTGCGCATGAGAAACCCCTGCTGGATCAGGTAGGGTTCGAGCACATCCTCGATGGTCCCCTTCTCCTCGCCGATCGCCGCCGCCAGGTTGTCCACGCCAACCGGCCCGCCGTCGAACTTCTCGATCACCGCCAGAAGCAGGCGTCGGTCCATGCTGTCGAAACCGATAGCGTCCACGTTGAGCATCTTCAGTGCCCGATCCGCCAACTCTACGGAGATATGTCCATCGCCCTTGACCTGGGCGTAATCCCGCACCCGCCGCAGCAGGCGGTTGGCGATTCGCGGAGTACCCCGGGAACGCCGCGCCACCTCGTCCGCGCCGGCCGGATCGATGCCGATATTCAGGATTCCCGCCGAACGGCTGACAATGCGCGCCAGATCCTGGGCCGGATAGAACTCCAGGCGCTGCACGATGCCGAACCGGTCACGCAGGGGCGAAGTCAGTAACCCGGCCCGGGTGGTGGCGCCCACCAGGGTGAAGGGGGGCAGATCGAGCTTGATGGAACGGGCGGCGGGTCCCTCGCCGATCATGATGTCGAGCTGGAAATCCTCCATCGCCGGATAGAGCACCTCCTCGACGACCGGACTGAGCCGATGGATCTCGTCGACGAACAGCACATCGTGGGGTTCCAGGTTAGTGAGCAGAGCCGCCAGGTCTCCCGGCCTCTCCAGCACCGGCCCCGAAGTCTGGCGCAGGTTGACTCCCATCTCATTGGCGATGATGTGCGCCAGGGTGGTCTTGCCCAGGCCCGGGGGACCGAAGATCAGGACGTGATCGAGGGCCTCGCCCCGACCCCGAGCAGCCGGGATGAAGATCTCCATCTGCTCCCGCACCACCTCCTGGCCCACATAGTCGCACAGGCGTTTCGGCCGGATCGCCCGGTCCACGGCCTCGTCATCGCCACTGGCTTCGCCATTGATCAGTCTGGGTTCTTCAATCACTGCCTGTCCGTCACTGCTTGACCGTCCCCTGCAGGGCCGCGCGTATCAGGGCCTCGCTGTCCATGCCCTCTGTGGCCACCGCCTTGACCATGCGCTGGGCCTCCTGGGCTTTGTAACCCAGCGCGACCAGGGCGGCAAGAGCGTCCGAAGTGGCGGAGGGTGCGGGCACCGACACGCCACCCGTAGGATTCGGCACCACCCCACCGCTATCGCCGAGCCCGGCCAGCCGATCGCGCATTTCGACGATCAACCGCTCTGCAGTCTTGCGTCCGATTCCAGGTAGTCGTACCAGGGTGGCCACGTCCTCCGTTTCCACGCAGCGGGTGAACTCCTGGGCATTCATTCCTGAGAGAATCGCCAGCGCCATCTTGGCGCCCACCCCGCCGACCTTGAGCAGGCTGCGGAACAGGCTGCGCTCGGTTTCACTGCCAAAGGCGTAGAGTACATGGGCATCCTCCCGCACGATCAGGTGGGTGAGCAGGCTCACACTCTGCCCCACGTCGGGAAGATTGAAAAAGGTCGACAGGGGGGCTTCCAGTTCATAGCCCACCCCTTGCACATCAAGCAGCAGGTGGGGCGCCTGCTTGGCGGCGATCTCGCCGCGCAACCGGCCAATCATTGCACCCCCCGCTTGAGTCCGCCCAGGGCGACCCCGTTCAGGGATCGCGTGTGAGCATGGCTGAGGGCCACCGCCAGGGCATCGGCAGCGTCCGCCTGGGGGCGTTGACTCAGACCCAGAAGCATCCGGACCATGTGCTGGACCTGGGATTTTTCCGCCCGTCCTGTGCCCACGATTGCCTGCTTGATGCCCCGAGGCGAGTATTCGGCCACCGGCAAACCCAGATTCACCGCGGCACAGATCGCCGCCCCCCGGGCCTGTCCCAGTTTCAGTGCGGAGGAAGGGTTCTTGGATACGAAGACCTGTTCGATCGCCATGATTTCAGGCTGGTGTTCATTGATGATCGCAGTGAGACCCGCATAGATCTGACCGAGTCTCGGTGCGAGTTCCTCACCCTCCAGACGGAGCACCCCGTGAGCCAGGTGACGGGACCGCATGCCATCCGACTCGATCACCCCGTAGCCGGTGGCTCGGGATCCAGGATCCACACCAATAATTCTTATCATTCAGCCCACTGCATCAAGGATTTCATCTGAAATCTCGGCATTGGTATAGACATCCTGAACGTCATCCAGGTCCTCCAGCATGTCCACCATGCGCAGCAGTTTCTCCGCGTCATCCGCCTCCAGAACCGCCTGTGTGGACGCCACGTAGGTAACCTCATCATTACCGGGCTCGAGTCCGGCATCGAGCAACGCATCCTTCACCTGGGTGAAATCATCCGGGCTGGTCATCACATCGATGGAACCGTCATCCTGGGTAACCACGTCCTCGGCGCCCGCCTCGATGGCCACCTCCATGACCCGTTCCTCGTCCGTTCCCGGGGCAAAGCTGATGATGCCCTGCTTGGTGAAGAGATAGCTGACCGAGCCGTCGGTGCCAAGATTGCCGCCGAGCTTGCTGAACGCGTGCCGCACTTCCGAGGCGGTACGGTTACGGTTATCGGTCATGCAGTCGACCATCACCGCAGTGCCACCGGGGCCGTAACCCTCATAGCGGATTTCATCGTAATTGTCTCCGTCAGTATCACCGGAACCCCGCTTGATCGCGCGTTCGATGGTATCCTTCGGCATGTTGGCCCCTAGGCCCTTGTCCACAGCCAGACGTAAACGGGGATTGGCGTTGATCTCGCCACCTCCCATCCTGGCAGCCACGGTGATCTCGCGGATCAGCTTGGTCCAGATTTTTCCGCGTTTTTTGTCGACCGCGGCCTTCTTATGCTTGATATTGGCCCACTTACTGTGTCCTGCCATACAAACCTCTCAAAACAGACTATGCAAAAACCGGGGCATTTTATCATTCACCCTTGCGCACAGAAACTCGGGATTTTTTTACCTGATTGATGCAAACTTTGCGGCAATAGAAAAATGGCCCGGAGCAATCACCTTCCCCGGATTCCCGCGGGCCAGGAAATGCAACAACACAGGAATCACGAGTAGCGCAATGACCCGCACGGTCCAGGACTGGGTATCCCAACTCTCGACACAAACCCTGCCGGTGATGCGCCGGACCTTGACCCATGTGCGGGATCTGCTCAATCAAAGCAGCGTCAACCACACCCGCCTGTCCGAGGTGATCGCCCGGGATCCCGGTTTCAGCCTGACCATCATTCAGAAGCTCACCAGCCTGCCCAACCCGCCCAGGGAGGCAATCTCGCGGGTATCCCTGGCAATCCCGCTATTGGGTATGGACGTCGTCGATCAGGCCAGCCGCACCCTGCCCTGCCTGGAGGACCGTCTTCAGGGTCCGACCCGACGAGGGCTCATCGACTGCTACAGCCGGGCGGTGCACGCGGCGCATTATGCCCAAAGCATCGCCGAGTGGCGACGAGTCCCGGACAGCAAGGACCTGTACACCGCCGCGTTGCTTCACGACCTGGGAGAGATGACGCTCTGGTGCGCGGAACCGGACACCATGTTGAGCCTGCACCGGCGCATACAGAGTGGTGATGATCGTGAAAGCGTGGCCAGGGAACTGCTCGGCACCACCTTCGAGGAACTCAGCGCACAGTTGAGTCACGCCTGGCGCCTGCCCGCATCCATCGAGGAAGCCCAGGGGCTCTCCAACAGCTATCAGCCCACACCCCTGACGGTGATGCTGGCATCCGCCCTGGCCCGTGAATCCAGTCTGGGGTGGAACCTTCCCAAGACCCTGGAAAGTCTGGAACTACTGGCGGAATTCCTGGAAATTCCTGTGGACCGGGTCACCGCCATGATCCATCGCCTGGCCGCGGAGACCGCCCGCGATGTCAGTATCCTACCGATGCCATTACCGGCATTTCACCTGCTGAGCCTACCGGTCGCATCCGTGAAGCCCGAAGAGTCGGTCGATGTTGTACAACCGGACCTCTCGACAGAGGAACGTCAAAAACCTGCGCATAGCAAGACCGAACCCCAAGCACCCCCTGCCGCTGCACAGCGGGGCAATCCTTTACAAGAACTGATCAACGAAGCCCTCCACCGGATGGAGGATGATTTAGGCCTGAGTCGCGCCATGTTCGCCATGCTGACACCCGACAAGGCGGCTCTGAAGGCCCGCCTGGTGATCGAATCGGAACATCAACTCTCCTTGAAGAGCTTCATGCTCCATATCGACAAACCCAGTTTGTTCAGTATTTTGATGAAAAAACCTCAGGCCATTTCACTAAACCGAAACAATGCCGACAAGTACCTGTCCATGATTCCTCCATCCGCCCGGGAACAGATCAACACCAGCGGGTTTGTCGCCATGTCCATATTTATCAAAAACAAACCGGTGGGCCTGTTCTACGCCGACAACGGCCTCAGTGGACCCGGAGTCACCCGTCATCAGTTTGAAAATTTCAAAGTGATCTGCCAGGGCATCACGAAAAGCATCGGCTAAGTTTGGAACAGCTATCGTCTGATCGGATAGCACCAGATCTGACAATGTCCGAAAACTACCGCCTGACATGACGCAGTTTTGCGAACACACTGAATTCCCACGACCGCAACGCCAACATCAGACTGCTGCCCTGCCTTTGAGACAGGGGCAGCACCGCGTCCTCATCGTGCAGTCGGTAAAATTCCCGGGTCACCTTCTTCAACTGTCTCAGCAACGCAATGCGGGAATTCTCTGATAAAACCCCGTTAATGAAGATCAACCCCTCGTCCTCCTGCTGAAATTTGGCTGAGAGGAACTCCGGCTGGGCATACTGCTGAAAAAAATTCTGGATCGGTCCGTTTGGCCGCCAGGTGAATTGTTTGTCGACCGAGAGCTTGAATCGGTTGAAAGGCAGCAGATCGATGATATGCAGCCGATCCAGCTTGGCCAGCAACTGGATGAGTTCGCTCTCCGAGAGGGCATACTCGCTGAGAATCTGGTCAAACCGCCAATGATTGAAGGCGCAGATCGCCACCAGCAGCAACTTGGTGTTACCCACCATCTCCCGCTCCTGGTCCTCGGTCAGCATGCTGATGCGTTCACGCCCCTCAACCATCTTCTGCATCAGATCCGAGAGCTCCAGATCCACCAGTTCACAAACCTTCTCCAGTCTCGCGACCGAAAAACTCCTTTCTGCAAACAGCCGTTTGACACTGTTCTCGGAGAGTTGCAACGCAGCAGCCACCTCCCGATAGGTCAGGCCCTTGGCGCGTAGTTCGTGTTTCAGGGTTTCAAGCAGAGCATCCACCTGGCTCATCGTCCACTCCCGTCAGGAAAAACACCCAATATACGGCACTTTCTTAACCCGGCCACCCAATATGTCGTTTTCAGCCGGAGCGATCCTGCGTTGAAAGCCGCTTCGAAATGCAACCGATTGGGTCACTCACCGTTGTCGATGGAACACTGCCACCCCTTTGATTCCAACGACTGAATGAACTCTGCCGCTTTTCGCTCGCAATAAGTATCATCATGCTCTGCTTTCCACAAAGTACGGGGCATGACATTTTCATCCGGCTTTGTATAGTAGACCTTGCAGGGTAGCGTGGCGGATTCGTCTGGATAGAAGATGACGACGTTTCTTGTCAGTTCCGCGTAGTGACATACCCATGAACTCGCGAAGCTATTCGACGGATTTGTCAGGATAGCAAGTAGAAGTAGCGATAATTTGCACGTCAGACTCTTCATGAAATAACTCAAATATTGCACTGACACAGACTACTAACCCAGCCACCAATAAAATGGGCCATTGAGCGTCCCTAACCTCGAATCATCTCGTGATGATTCATCTGAACTTGGTGACACATTTACTCCACCTGGCATTACAGGTAGTTGTACATCATCTCATCATCCACCCCAACGGTATCCACGCGATACACTTGGCTCGCTAATGGTACCCGAATAGGTACTTTTTCTTGAATCTGAGATACCGCGAACTGAATCTCAATACACTAGTTCCATTGACCCTCTCAAAAAGCGAGAGATCGACAATTTGGGGGCACCTCCACCGGGAGTGCCATCGATCCATCCGCACATCCCGTGATGATATCAGGCTACAACAGTCTTTCTTGAGATGTTTGGGCTGGGGGTTTTTGCTACGGACTGTTAACTCAAGTTTCGGAGATCAGAACGGATTTAATTCGAGTAAACAACACGATCACAAATGCTCCACGCTCAAGGTATATGGACTGCGGTTATTCAGCGCAGTAGCCGATACTGATTTTTTACCACGAAGAGCACGAAGGTCACGAAGCAGCGTGTTCATGGATTTCAATGCCTGAAAGCTTCCCAATGAGATTAAATGATTGCTCATCTGATCCTTCGTGCTCTTCGTGTCCTTCGTGGTGAATGAAATCAGTTATTCAAAGGATCGTGAGAGGGTGCCCAGTTACCACATTTTTCATGCCTTGCGCATGCCATTCAGTAGCTTTTTGCTATTTGATTCAGAACACAAAATTTTTACCACGCAAGAGGTATAATTAAACTATTTATCAATATGTTATGCGTGTTCGCGCGCTAGATTTGAACTCCGAAACTTGGGTGTTAACACTAATCCTATTTACCTGCTGGGGCTGATTGTGCGCACGGCAATTCAGAATGTACGTGGTGCAGTCCAGATACATGAGTGAAGGAAAACGCCGCTGGGCGCTAAATCAGACCCATGACCCGCATTTCGGGCATCAGGGTTCCTGCGCATGACATCCCATTGACTTATTCGCCTCCCACACCCAGAAAGTACTGATATACGGTCCTTTAAGAACTTCATTTTAGATCTTTTTGATTTTTAGTTTAATCATTCAGGACCCGGCGCTAGTGTTTCATCATCTCCTTTGCGGAGATCACAAGCACAAACTCTAAGGGAGTCCTGTCATGAACAATCTCATGAAATCACTACGCTACTGGATCATCGGCGTTTCGCTGTTGACCGGCCAATACGCGTTTGCAGCCGGTCTGATGACCCCCAAGTCCGGAAACCTGCCGGAACTGGAAATCAGCCAGCACCACGTTAGCGTGAGCATCGAGGACGGCTACGCCGTCACCTCCGTGGAACAGGTTTTTCACAATCCGAACAACACCGAACTCGAAGCCATTTACTCATTCCCCGTGCCGGACAAGGCTTCTGTCGGAGAGTTCACTTACTGGATCGACGGCAAACCGGTTACCGGAGAGGTCCTGGAGAAACAACGGGCCCGGGAGGTCTACCAGCAGGAGCGGGATCAGGGGCGCGAGGTTGCACTGACGGAACAGGACGGCTACCGCACCTTTGACAGCCACGTCTACCCGGTCAAACCCCAGCAGGATGTGAGAATCCGCCTGGTTTATATCCAACCCGCCCATGTGGACAGCGGTATCGGCCGATATGTCTACCCATTGCAGGAAGGGGGTGTGGATGAAGAACGCACTGCCTTCTGGAATTACCAGGACGTGGTGACGGAGTCCTTCAGTTTCGATCTCAAATTACGCAGTTCCTACCCGATTGACGAAATGCGCCTGCCACAGCATCCACAGGCCGTGGCAAATGCCTTGTCACCCCAGGAGTGGACGGTTTCCCTGCACAATGGCCAGGTTGCCGAGGAACCGGGTGCGACTCAGAGTGTATCCACGGCCATTCAGAAACTCGACAAAGACATCGTGGTTTACTGGCGACATCAGCAGGGACTGCCCGGCAGCGTCGACATGGTGACCCACAAGGAACCCGGCAAGGATCGGGGCACCTTTATGCTCACCCTGACCCCTGGGGACGACCTTGCCGCCATCACCCAGGGTCGCGACTGGGTGTTCGTGCTGGACCTGTCCGGCTCCATGCAGGGCAAGTATCAGAGCCTGGTGGAGGGTGTGCGTAAAGGCCTCGCTTCACTCTCAGACGTGGACCGCTTCAAAGTCGTGCTGTTCAACGATCGCGCACAGGAAATAAGCTCCGGCTATCAGCAGGCCACCCCGGAAAACACCCAGCGGATGATCGACCGGCTGGAGCAGTCACAACCCTCGGGCAGCACCAACCTGTATGCGGGACTCGAACTGGGTATCAAAGGCCTGGATTCCGACCGCCCCAGTGCCCTGGTGCTGGTCACTGATGGGGTCGCCAATGTGGGCCATACCCAGAAGAAGGATTTTCTCAGTTTGCTGGAACGTTACGATGTCAGGCTGTTCACCTTCGTCATGGGCAACAGCGCCAATCGTCCCCTGCTGCAGGGAATGGCCAGGATCTCCAACGGTTTCGCAATGAACGTCTCCAACAGTGACGACATCGTTGGTCAGTTGATGCTGGCCACCAGCAAGCTTACCCATGAAGCGCTGCATGACATCGATGTGAAAATCAGCGGGGTCAAGGTCAAGGACCTTACTCCGGAGCGCATTGGCTCACTCTACCGCGGCCAGCAGTTGATTCTGTTCGGCCACTACTGGGGTGATGGGACCGCCGACGTACGTGTCCATGGCAAGGTATCCGGTCAACCGGTCGATTACAGCACCCGCTTTGATTTTCCTGCTCAGAGCACTCGTAATCCGGAAATCGAACGCCTGTGGGCCTTTGCCAGCATTGAGGATCTGCAGAACCGTATCGACTACCTCGGAGAAGATGCGGACAGCCGCCAGGCGATCGTGGATCTGGCCAAGGAGTACAGCCTGGTCACCGACTACACCTCAATGACGGTGATGCGTGAAGAGCAGTATCAGCACTACGGTATCGATCGGCGCAACCAGGCCCGAGTGGCCATGGAACAGGCCGCACGGCAACAGCGCAGCAGCGCTCCGGTGGTCAACAACCGGGTGGATGAACAGCAACCCATGTACAGCAAACCCCGCGCTTACCCCTCATCCGGGCACAGCGGAGGGGGTGCGCTCGGCCCCTGGCTGCTGCTTCTGCTGATTCCCCTGTGGAAGGCCGGTAAGTCCCGTAACAAGGCTTGATCCAACCCAGCCAGACAAACCGGCCAGGCTGATGCCTGGTCGGCTCCGGAGTCACGCGATGAAACTTCCCAAACTGACCCTTGCCACAATACTGCTGAGCACCGGTCTGATGATGGTTCCGCAGATTCAAGAACTGCTGTATTTCGAACATGACCAAGTGCTCTCCGGATACTGGTGGCGGTTGCTCAGCGGTCACTTCATACATACCGACTGGGGCCACTGGTTCTGGAACATGGCAGCACTCGGCGTTCTTGGCGGCTACCTGGAGCGGAAATCCCGTGTTGTCTGGATCAGCACGATACTCGCGGGGGTGGTGAGTGTGGATCTCCTGCTGATGTCCGGGATTACCCAGGTCACCCGATACTGCGGACTTTCCGGTGTGCTGAATACCCTTCTAGTGATGGCACTCTATCTATACGGCAAGCAGACCCGCTCCGGCTGGGTGATTGTCGCCGGATTGATCTGCCTGACCAAACTGACCTTGGAAATGATCAGTGGCACCTCACTGCTGACCCACATCGCATGGCCCCCTTTCCCCCCCGCGCATCTGGCGGGAACCCTCGCCGGAGTGGTTTTGATCCTGTCTAAACTGGGGTTGGAGAGCCGACCCGTGAGGCCGATAAACCCAGACATGTGATTGCGGCATCGGTTTGCATGACATTGCCGGAGGATACCGTTGTTCAGATGGAACGAAGTGTAATCCAGGCAACAGGACGAATTCAGACGCATTTTGGTGTTGTATGGGCAATAGGATTACACTGACAACCTGCTTTGCATGACAGGATTTTTTCATCAAGGATTCAGATTCTACCCACCATGTACACTTATTCTTCACGTCGCACCCCGTGGATCATGATTTTGGTCCTGCTCTTGAGCTATGTCGGACCGTCTCAGGGTGATCCAAACCTCTTCGCAATTCAAACCTGTGAGACCCCGGCAGACAATCGCTATTCAATGGACGTCCTGCAGGAGAAACTGGCCCTCCACCAAATCCTTACCGAAGAAGCATTGAGCCTGCGCGCCGAGTCCCTCACCTTTCTCGAGCATCTCAAGGAGAAACAGCGCGACAAGGAACCGTTGCTCGGTTCGGACATGCGCCTGCTCAGCGCCGGCGCCGCACAGCTGGTGACGATACGCAAACAGCTCTGGGAGGTGGCCACGACCCATGAGTGCTGGCTCGATGCACCTATCCCCGAGGATCCGCAGCAGGCCCAGGTTCAAGCGGTGGGCATCGCCATGTCGTTGGCCGCTGCGTTGACGCTCTATGACAACTACCTCACCGCCGTGGCGCTCTACCGGGACAACGATTTTCTGCGCAATCACATCAATGCGGGCGATTCCGGCTACGAGGTGCCTAAAGGGGAGTTGCGGCGGGTAGCCGCCTCCTATTCCTCGGCGGTCAATCGCGCCCGGGTGCGTCGCGGATTGATCTGGTACGAACAGCATGCCGCTGACCTCATGCAATCGAAGGATGACCGGATTCGTTATGTCGCGGAACTGGTGAATCAGAGTCCCTCCTACGCCATGGTGCGTCGCGTTCACCCCCTGAGATACACCGGCCATGTGCTTAATCTGATCGGCACGGTCTCCTCGGACACCTTGCAGGAGCTGAAGAACGAGGGCATCAACTACTCCAGCATGCTGTTCGGCAACATGGTGGGACTGGTGGAATCCCGGCGCGGCAAGCTCGACAACCGTCCGCGATTGCTCGATCGCATCGGCGCCAACCTCAAGGCCGGGGATGTGCTGTTGGAGAAGACCCCTTTTCGCCTCACCGATTCATTCATTCCCGGTCACTGGGGACATGCTGCGGTATGGATTGGATCCGAATCGGAACTGAAGGCACTCGGCATCTGGGATCACCCGATTGTGGTGGCCCATCAGCGGGAGATCAAGCGGGGGCGTGGGGTGGTGGAGGCGCTGCGTTCCGGGGTGGAAATGAACACCCTGGCGCAGTTCATGAACGTGGATGACCTGGCGGTGCTGCGCCACCGCTCGCAGGATCCGGCAGAACGCCGCGAAGTGATCCTCCAGACCCTGCGCCAGGTCGGCAAGGCCTACGATTTCAATTTCGATACCCAGAGTAGCGACCGGATCGTCTGTTCCGAGCTGATCTATCACGCCTATGGGGATATTTCCTGGCCCACCAAGCGCACTCTGGGCCGGGTGGTGGTCAGCCCCGACAACATTGCTCAGGAAGCCACAGGGGAAGGCCCGTTTGCGGTAACCCTGCTGTTTCATGACGGCACGGAAGTCACCGAGGCGGCCCAAACCCGGCTCAGTGAACTGATCGAACCCAAACAAGCGAGTCTTCGATCTCATGAAAGATTTTGGGACATCCAAGTCCACCAAAATCGATTCGATCTTTGACAGCCTATTAGTGCCCCG
>JBEVVH010000055.1:0-18344 GCA_040507245.1 Candidatus Thiodiazotropha sp. | reverse complement strand
TACAAGGAGGCCGGATATACGGCAGCAAACCTGTCCCTGACATTAACCACAAGATGCCTTGCAAATGGGGAGGAGACCATATACGGGTGAAACGAAGAGGAACCCGGGATCTATCAGAATCCAATACAGTTGGGTCCAACACAAACCGCACCAACCAATCCCCCTCTCTCCCTCGCGGGAGAGGGTTTGGGGGACGTGCTCATACGCGACAACCGCACCCAAGCAGATCCAGTGACCGGTACCCAATCGATGACTCGTGTCTGACTCATCAATCCGTCCAGCAATGCCATGACGTCCACCCGGGATTGAGCCCGTCCCGTTGTTCTATAGTTTCGGTATCCCCGGTCCGTATCAATGCGTTGAATCCCCCAGGAGTTCTCCCTGATGAAAGCCATAGCCTGGACGAACTACGGAGCCCCGGACGTCCTGCAACTCGTTGAGATGCCTCGTCCCGTACCCGATACAGGGGAGATCCTGATCCGGGTGATGGCCAGCGATGTGACGGCAGGGGACGCGAGGATCAGAGGTTTGAATGTGCCGTTTGGATTCGGCGTGCTGACCCGTTTGATGTTCGGTGTATTGCGCCCCAGGAAACGGGTCCCGGGGATGGATTTTGCCGGGGTCGTTGAGGCGGTAGGGCCATCGGTGAGCGGATTTCAACCCGGTGACCGAATCTTCGGCACCGCCGGTATGCACTTCGGCGCCCACGCGGAGTACCTGTGTCTTGCGGAAAAAGCCGTGATGATCCGGCTGCCTGACGAGGTGTCGTTCCAGGCGGCGGTGGCCTGCCTGTTCGGCGGGCAGACCGCCGTGCATTTTCTCGAAAATAAGGCGGGTCTTTCCAGGGGACAGTCAATCCTCATCAACGGGGCCTCGGGCGGGGTCGGCAGCGCGGCCGTGCAGATTGCGAAGCATCTGGGAGGTGAAGTGACCGGCGTCTGTGGTACGGCGCATCTCGAGCTGGTGCGATCCCTGGGAGTGGACCGGGTCATCGACTATTCGGCGCAGGGATTGTTCGAGGACGGGAAGGATTACGACTTCATCATGGATCTGGCTGGAAACATCCCACTGTCAACCGCCCGCGCCCATCTCAAACCGGATGGTAAATTCATCGCGATCAACACCGGACTGCTCACCAATCTGCGCGCCTTGTTCGATAGCCGCTTGATCAGTGGTGTGGCGGAGGAGTGCACACAGATCCTGGAACGAGTGGCGGGTTTGATCCGGGAAGGTTACCTGAAACCGGTAATCGATCGTGTCTATCCCCTGGAGCAGATTGCGGAAGCGCACCGGTATGTGGATCAGGGGCATAAGACAGGCAGTGTGCTGATTCAGATCGGGCCAGACAGCGATTGAGTCTGTTCTGCTCAGGTATCAGGGATGCAATGCGGAACCCGGGAACATCCCTCGGAGCTCCGAATCTCCCGGGTTCCGCTTCGCTGCACCCGGGCTACAGTGATTGGGATTAGGCCAGCAGGTTGCCCGCGCCGATGACCATCAGCAGCAGCGCGCTGAGCCGTTCGATGCCCGGGCGCCAGTTCTGCAGGCGTTCCCGCAGGCCGCTGCCCAGGTGGGCGAACAGGGTGCCGTAGAGCAGGGAGGGCAAGGCGATTGCGCCGAGTCCGAAGCCGAGGCCCAGCAGCGCTCCATGACCGATGTCGCCTACGGTGGCGGCAGATACCAACACTGCGGAGAGCGGGCCGCAAGGGGCCAGGGCCATGGCCACGCCCATGAGATAGAGTCCTCCAGGCAGAAGCGGCGTGGTGCGATCGCTGACCCCGATCTGGTCGATCTTAACCTGGGGTGCCGGGGTTGCGTGTGGGGTGCAGCTTAATCCGGGGCGGGCCTGGGTGCTGCGACTTCCCGGGTTCCGCTGCGCTGCACCCGGGCTACAGGGGCTTTGGGAGCCGCGCAGCAGGAGGGCCAGGCCCACCAGCAGGGTGGCGATACCCATCACCGGGCGGATCCAGTCGGCTCCGAAACCCTCTTCGAGAACCTGGCCAAGAGCGCCTGCCAGACCCGCGTAACCCACATAGACACTCAGGCGACCCAGGGAGAAGGGCAGCAGGGTGCGCCAGGACTGGCGCATGCCGCCCTCCCGGGCGAGAAACACCGGCGCCAAATAGGGCAGACAGGTGAGGGTGCAGGCCCCCAGTCCGAACATCAGACCCATGCCCAGGGCCATGGGCAGGCTGATCAGGGTCGGTTCGAGGGGAATGATCGGCGGCAGCGCGCCTGGCTCCATCAGGCGTCCCCTTCCCGTTCCGACAGGTACTCGCTGCGGGCAAGCATGGCCGCGCCGTAGGCGGTGGTGGTCTGGGGATGCTCGGGCACCACCAGCTCCCGCTGCAACTCGTCCTCGATGGCCGAGACAAGACCCCGATTGAGCGCGGGTCCTCCATCAAAATAGATGCGGTCCTCGATGCCGACCCGCTTGGCCAGGCGCACCGTTCGTTTGGCGATGGAATAGTGGATGCCGGCCACGATGGCGCCCTTGCCGTGACCGTTGGCGAGCAGGCCGATGATTTCCGATTCGGCGAACACGGTGCAGGTGCTGTTGATGGTGAGCGGGGCCGAGTCCGCGTTGAAGTGGTAGTCCCCCAGTTCTTCCAGGTCGATCTCCAGGTTGCGCGCCGCCACGTCGAGGAACCGACCGGTGCCCGCCGCACACTTGTCGTTCATGGCGAAGTTGGCCACATGTCCGTCCGCATCGATCTGAATCGCTTTGGAGTCCTGACCGCCGATATTGATGATGGTGCGCACGCCACCGAACTGCTTGCCCGCCTCGTGGGCGCCGATGGCGTTGGCGGTGATCTCACTGATCGAGTCGTCCGCCTCCTTGAACAGCTTGCGCCCGTAGCCGGTGGCGATCAGATAGCGGACCTCGTCCGCCGCTATCTGATGCTCAGTGAGAAGTCGCCCCAGAGCCTCTTTGGCGTTCTTGTGGAACAGGCTGCCGGAGGCGGTCACATGGGTGCCCGTCAACTGGCCTGATTCATCCACCAGGGCCACCTTGATAGCCGTGGAACCAATGTCGATACCTGCGTAATAACTCATGATCGTTTGCGTTTTCTTGTCTTGATGGATTCCAGAAAGGCCTCGATGCGGGTGGAGAGCTGGCCCATGTCGTCGGGGCTGTAGTCGGTCTCCACGTAGAGCATCGGGATGCTTTTGTCACTCAGGGTTTTGGCCACGCTGCGCTGTTCCATCTCGTAGACCTGGCAGCCGGCGAAGGCCTGATAGACCACCCCGTCCGCATTGAAACTCTCGGCCAGTTCCAGCAGTCGCCGGCGCCGGTCCAGGTTGTTGGTGAAGATCGGGCAAGTGCAGGTCTTCAGATGGCGGTCCGCCAGGGCGTCCACCATGTCGTGCAGGCGCCACTCGTCCACGGCACTCATGTCGTAGAGCATGCGGTTGGCGGAACAGGTTTCGTCCGCCACCACCACGCCCCCCGCTTCTTCGATCAACAGGGGAAGTTTCAGGTTGGGGAAGATGGGGGGTGAACCGGTGAAGAGAATGCGCGGCGCTTTGCGCTGGGCGGCCTGGTAACCGCTTGCTTCGCGCGCCCGGAGTTCCTCGTTGAGCTGTTCCACCGCCTCGGTCCAGCGGTCGATGTCATCGAAAAAGTAGGCATTGGTGACCAGGAATGCATCCTTGCCGAGAAACAGCGCCGGGCTGTTCTTGCGCAGGTTGTGCAGAGTGCGGAAGGCCAGTTGTGCCCGGGCGGTTTTGGCCATCGCGGCCTTGAGCCGCGAGCGGGTGAGTTTTTTGCCGGTCAGCTTGCTCAGGCGTACGCTGAAATCCCGTACCGAGCGTTGCCAGTAGAGCCGCGCCTCCTCACTCTCCTTACCGGGCGGCAGTTCGAGGTCGTAGACGTTGTAGCCCATCTCCTCAACCATCGCGCTGGCCTTCTTTTTCTGGTCGCAGGTGGTGGGATTGACCACCAGTTCGGGGCGGCCGCCGCCGGGGATGGCGTTTTCGGTGCTGAGCACCCCCAGGGTCGCCTTCACCAGGGAGCAGGATTTGGCGGGCATGAAATCCCCGCCGGCCTGGTCGAAATGGTAGGAACCGTTGCATAGGCGCAACGGCTGCGCCCCCACCGCGTAGATCAGCTCTTCCGGGGCGTGGATACAGGTGGTGCCCACCAGGGTGCCTTCCCGCTGCAGGGCTTCACCCCGGCAATAGATCCGGCGGAACAGGCCATAGAAGTAGTCCATCGCCTTCGGGTTGTCATCGAACCGGTCGGTGATCTGGTCCAGGGTCTGTTCCGCCTCGCGGGCCTGCCGAGTGTGCTGGAAGGCGGAGGGTTCAGTGTTGATGTTCGGGCTGTTCACAGGTTTCACCTTGGTTCATACGCTTGTTAAATCCCTCTTCGGTGGCTTCGAACACCGTGCGTCCGAGGAAGGTGACCTTGAGCGCCCCCTCTTCGGGGCAGGCCGCAACACACTTGAAGCAGAGAATGCAGTCGTCCTTCATGATGCGCGGAGTCTCCACGTCATCGGCGATCTCGCGGATCTGCATGTCACAGACCCGGTAGCAGTCACCACAGCGGGTGCACTTGTCCCCTTCCTTGCGCAGGTTGAGCAGCGCGGGTTTCGAGAACAGATAGTGCAGGGCGCTCATCGGACAGAAGAAGCAGAAAAAGCGCTTCTTGATGAAGGCGCCGGTGAAGAACAGGCCGGTGATCAACATTCCCAGCGCGGTCATGATCATGGCGGTCCTGCTGGAGAAGTCGATGGTCAGCTGGGAGGTGTCCCCGGTGAACAGAGGCAGGATCATGCGTCCCGGGCAGATGTCGCAGAAGGGGGTGCCGAGACTGTGGGGCAGGTAGCCGCCTCCAATACCCAGAGGGATCAGCAGGGTCAGGGCGAGCAGCACGTACTTGATGGTGCTGAGGCTGCGGAACTGGGGTTTGCTGTAGCGGCCGCTGCGGATCCCCAGGCGGGTGCGCAGACTGCTGATCCAGTCCTGAATGGTGCCCAGGGGGCAGGCATAGCCACACCAGGCCTTGTTCAGCACGATGAACCACAGGGCAAAGGTGAGAAAGGCGGTCAACACGCCCAGCCCGGCCCAACCGAACAGGGCGGACCAGCGGGTGCCCATCAGATGCTGCAACGGCATCAGGAAACATACCCCTCCTCGACCGTCCTGGTTGAAGGCGCAGGAGAAGGTGGGCAGGCTGTTGCCCAGGTTGATTGCCAAATATCCGCCGTAGACGAACAGGGCGAAGAAGCCGATCTGCAGCCAGAAGCGGAAGCGTTTCAGGTCGACGTTGTTGATCGTGGTGCGCAGCTTACTCATCGAAGCGGATCTCCCGATAGGGACGGATGCGCCGCCGCCGGTAGAAGTAGGTCCCTCCGGCGGTGAGGAACAGGGCGCCGAGCCCGTAGGTGAGGCCGTGGGCGTAGGACTCATAATCAGCCTCGGATGGGAAGTACTGGCCCGTGAAACTGGCCAGGTAGCGGGTACCCTGGTAGGACACCCCATCCCACTCTCCCGCATCGGCGGACTCGTACACTGCGTTCACCAGGTAGGTTTGGGCATGGCGCTTTTCGAACTCCGTCCAGTCCGGGTAATAGTCGCGAATCATGGTGAATGCGGCCAGGCCCTGATCATTGCTGCGGGTCGACTTGCTCCACCCCTGGCCACTGGTGAGGGTGACCTTGGCGCCCGCCAGGGGTTCGCCATTGCTGAGGATGCGAAAACGGATCTCGTCGCCGTATCCGGTGAGGGTGTGGAAGTTCTCCTTTTCCTGACGCTCGCGCACGATCTCCAGCGGCATCGCCGGATTGTGATGCGCGGGCATCTTCTCCTGGACATTGTCATGTCCTTCGCGACAGCTGTGTTTCAGGACCTCGGTCTTGGCGATGGTCATCTCGCGCCGGCCGCTATCGATCCGTGCCTGTTGCAGGTAGGCGTTGTAGAAACCCTCATCCGGCATTGGGAAGACCGCCTCCATTCCTCCCTGATCCTGTTGTGCCTGCAACGGAATCTCGCTGAGTTGCCCCTGGGCATCGAGCAGTTGCAGGCTGGGATTGCCCTCCCAATTGCGGGCATAGGTGCTGTTTTGCGGGGAATCGCCCTGGCGTATCCAGAGATGCTTATAGTAGGTGCTGCGGCGGATCTCCACCGGACCGCCGTGGCTGCTGCGCATCCCCCGGTTACCTTTTGGTGCATGATCCGAGAGCCAGATCGGGCCACTGGCCGCAACGGCCTGCAGGGCAAACAGCAGGCCAAACAGGCCCGCGAGCGGGGCGGTTCGATTGATGAGTTTCATATGTAATTGCACTCCGGGCCGCGCATGCCGGGAGGTGTCCCGGGGTCAGGGCGGATGGGTGGATGTCCGTACCGCATGACCGAAAGCAATTATGGGGCCAGTGTATAATTACATTAATTTCAATAAATTACGTATTGATAGGAGGATGGGGTGTGGGATATGACTGAGTGAATGAGGCAAATCGAGCAACCGGCCAGCCTGATTGTCCGGGCGGTCGGTCGAGGTGAGGATGCTGGGTGGTCAGCGCGGGGTCTGTTTGGTCCGCTTGCGGATCTCGGTGACCTGTTCGAAGCCGATGCCCCAGTTGTCGGTGTTGACCTCGTCGATGACCACGAAAGTGGTGTTGGGATCCTTGCCCAGCACATCCACCAGCAGCTGGGTGACGCCTTGGATCAAGCGCAGTTTTTGTTCCTGGGTGACACCTTCATCGGTGACCTTGATATTCACATAGGGCATGTCGATCGTCCTCGGGCAGGGTTTGTCAATTTAATACAGACATTCCCGTTGCCGGGTCAAGTCCGCTTATCCCGGGGAAAAGGGATGCAAGTCATTCCGGGTGCTGATTGACGATAACCGGGGGTGGCGGGTCCTGTTTTTCGATCTGGATTCCGATCGGTCCTTCGAGGGGTACGAACACGTGGGTGTTCGAACATCCCTGCAGGAGCAGGACGATCGCAAGGGTGAGAGACCTGGACATGTTCACCTTCCTTCCTGGAAGCCTGGGAGGCTCCATGATCTGACGGTGCTCGGAACGGGTCAAGCGCCTGCCGGATTCGTGCATCATCCTCGCGATACACGGTAACCTCAAGCGTCCCGTCGGGATCGGTATGGATATGGAAGTTGATGGGTTGGCAGCAGACCTGGCAGTCCTCGATGTAACGCTGACCCGCTTCCTGCTCATCGATCAGCACGTCCAGGAATTCGCCGCAGTAGGGACAGGTAATGGTGTGTTCGTCGAGTGGGTGCATAGCTAGGGGTGGCATGATTGGTTATGCCTACAGCATAACCTGCGGCGCATCCTGATCTACAGAGCCGAACGTTTGCGGTATTCGCGGTGTTCATGGTTTGTGGACATCCCCCTCTCCCTGGCCCTCTCCCGCAAGGGGAGAGGGAATTCACGGATCAGGTCGGGCACATGCTGCAGTATAGGACACTACACTAGAGCTCACTACGCTCGAGACACACGGGAACCTCAAGAGGAGTAAGCATCACCCGTGTAGCCCGGGTGCAGCGAAGCGGAACCCGGGATCCGGAAAAGGCAAAGAATTGCGGGTCCACACAAACACTTCAGACGCTTCCCTCTTCCCTGCTCGACCTACCGAAGCAAAGCAGCATGGAATGAATGCGCTGATGTGTGGGCCAGGAGAGGGGGGGTAAGTGATTCCTGTGATCACAAATCCGCTCTAAATTACAAGGGGATCCTGGCTCAGAGATACTTGCATTCGGTAATCGGCTTGAAACATGATCAGCCTATTATTCCCTGACCCGCGTGTATGGCCGGTTTCGTCTCCAATCGACCGCGCAATGAGATCAAGCATGTATAACGATAATATCAGTAGCGGCCTCGTCCCTTTCAGAATGTGTTCCGCCACGGTGTCCCTCGATCAGTTCGTTACGGGCTGGACCCTGGCCCGCTTCGAAGGCAAGGCGGATCCGCAGCCCAGGGCCTTCGAGCAGTGGATCGATTTCTCCACCCCGTTTTCCAATCTGCCGCTGGTGCAGTTGGGCGTGGTCGGCTTCGACATCGACAACCGGGACACCGCCCGGTTGAAAGTTCGGGCGGAGCGCATCACCGCCAACGGTTTCATGCTGGTGATCGAGACTTGGCGTCATACCAGGGTCTATGGGGCGGAAGTGAGCTGGCTGGCGATCGGTACCTGAGGCCCGTCACTCAGATCTGCACCGGACCAGGTGAAAGTTCTAGCAACCTCAGCACCCGGTCCAGGTCCTGGTAATCGGCAATCGACGGAGTGTGATCCACCCGGTCGCCGACCAGCACGAATTCATAGCCGAGCGCCTTCGCCGCGAGTACATCCCAGGGACCGTCGCCGAAATAGGTCCTGCGCTGAGGTGCGTCGATAGCGCAGAGACGCTCTGCCTGTTTCATGATCTCGATCCGGTCGTAGTGATGCGAGGAGGAGGCCAGGGGTACGTCGTGTATGTCGAACCCCGCCGCAATCAACTTGAGCCGGGCGGTCTCGCTCCAGCCCCCGGTGGCCAGGGCCAGGGTGACGTCCTCGCGCTGGCGCAGTGCCTCGAAGAGCTCACGGGCGCCAGGCACGGCTATCATGGGTTCGGAGGCCAAATGGGATGCGATACGATCGGTGAATTCATGCCGAATGCGTCGGATGAGGGTCTCCTGCTGGGTCTGTATGCCCTGCTCATCCAGCACCTGAAGGAGAATGCCGGTATCGCTGACGTGCCGGTAGTGATGCCAGTCGGTGTCGATCTCGATGTCCAGCACTTCCCGCACCGCATCCTGAAAGCACTCGGCATCGAAGTCGTAGGATTCGACCAGGGTGCCGTCGATGTCGAACATCACCAGTTGCCGGGTATCGTAATCCTGTGCCATGTCTGTGACTGCCGGGCGTTGTGAGTGGGTTCAGTCGGTACGACGGCCCGGGCGTACGGGCAACTCATCGAAGCTTGGCAGGCTGGCCGGGTCGGTGTGCCAGATGGCGCGCGATGCGTAGAAGATATTCTGCATGGGGCGTATCCCCGGATCTTCATCCAGGCTGCCGGCGGGCACCACCACGGCTTTCCCCGACTGCGCCAGCCAGGGCAGGGTGGAACCGCAGACCTTGCAGAAACCGGTGGCGAAATGCTTGGCCGTGGGCAGTTCGTAGCGGCCCACTGATGCCTCTCCCCGCAGCCAGCGGAACTGTTCCGGGGCGACGATGAGGTTGGCTGCGAAGGCCCCGCCACTGGACTTGCGGCAGCGGGAGCAGTGGCAATACTGAAAAATCCCCAGGTTGCCACTAATGGCGTAACCCACCGCTCCGCACAGGCAGCTGCCGGTTACCTCATGATTGTCCGCCATGTGATGCCTCTCCCGGTTGCGCCCATGACTCCTGAGAATAGCGGAAACTGACCGACGGTGACATCCCACGCGTCAAGAGTCCATCGATTCGGCAGGGGAATCCACCGCGCGGCTTGACAGGGCGGGCGCCAGGCGTTTATTTTGAATTCACACTCACCCAACCGGTAGCGTCATGAATCCGTCCACTCATTGCCAGACCAACGTCCCAGTACGGCCCGTCGTCGTGGTAGTAGGTGTACGCGTGTTCGCACCGTAACGGGTAGGAGCTTTAAGAATCCAACAACCCCCGACCGGTGCGAACCGGCGGGGGTTTTTCGTTTTAGCCCCGCCGATTCACCGGTCGATCGAAGTTCAGGAGATCGATCCGATGATCAGACGTACAGGTGCCGAGCTCACCATCGAGTTGCTACAGCGGCAGGGCATTACCCTGCTTGCCGGTATTCCCGGCGGGGCCAATCTACCCCTCTATGATGCCCTGAGCCGCAGTCCCATCCGGCATGTGCTGGCCCGGCATGAGCAGGGCGCTGGCTTCATCGCCCAGGGCATGGCCCGGACCACGGGAAAACCGGCGGTCTGTTTTGCCACCTCGGGGCCCGGGGCGACCAATGTGCTGACCGCACTCGCGGACGCCTACCTGGACTCCATACCGGTGATCTGCATCACCGGCCAAGTGCCTTTGCCGATGATCGGCACCGATGCCTTTCAGGAGGTGGACATTTACGGCATGAGCCTGCCGGTGACCAAGCACAACTTCCTGGTGCGCCGGGTCGAGGATCTGCTCAAGGTTATTCCTGAAGCCTTCCGGACCGCCGCCTCTGGGCGACCCGGGCCGGTGCTCATCGACATCCCCAAGGATGTGCAAATGGCGACCCTCGAATTCGCATCCTGGCCAGAGCCGGGGACCGCGGAAGCTGCGCAGGCCGCACCACAGGAATCGATCGATGAGGCGCTCAGCTTGATGGCAACCGCGCAACGTCCCATCCTCTATCTTGGCGGCGGGGTCATCCATGCCGGGGCTTCTGATATGGCCCGCCAGTTCGCAGAGCGCTGCGAACTGCCCACGGTGATGACCCTGATGGCGCTTGGCGCCCTACCGGACGGGCATCCCCTCTCCCTGGGCATGCTGGGTATGCATGGCGCGGCGGCAACCAACCATGCCTTGCACCGCAGTGACCTGCTGATCACTCTGGGGGCGCGTTTCGATGACCGGGCCACCGGACGACTGGCCGAGTTCTGCCCCGACGCCCAGGTGATTCACCTGGACATTGACGCCAGTGAAATCCACAAGCTGCGCCGTGCGGATGTACCGTTGCGAGGAGATCTGGGTTTGACACTGGAAATGCTCCTGGCGCAGGTCAGGCCGCAGCGGCGGGCGTCCTGGCGGGAGGAGATCGCCGGGTTACGTCAACGTTACCCGGCTCCGGTCTGGGGTGCGGTGCTGGAACGGCCTCAGGACCTGATCCGGCATGTCGGTCTGGAGTTGGGGCCGGAAGCCGTGGTGGTTACCGATGTGGGACAGCACCAGATGTGGACCGCCCAGGTTTACCCCTTCAGTCGCCCCCGCCAGTGGCTTACATCAGGCGGATTGGGAACCATGGGGTTCGGACTGCCGGCCGCCATCGGTGCGGCACTGGCGCAACCACAACGTCCGGTGGTCTGCTTCTCCGGGGACGGCAGCATCCTGATGAACATTCAGGAGTTGGCCACTGCCGCGGAATGCAATCTGAACATCAAGCTGGTGTTGTTGAACAACCGGGCACTGGGTCTGGTGCGCCAGCAGCAGGATCTGTTCTACGGGGGTAACCGGTTTGCCTCGGGGTTTGACGCGGAGGTGCGTTTCTGTGACATCGCCAAAGGCTTCGGCTGGTCGACCCTGGACCTGGGTGAAACCGGTGCCGACCCGCAGTGCCTGGCCGAGGTGCTGGCTAAACCGGGACCCCAGTTCATCCATGTGCCGATCAATGGGGAGGAGCGGGTCTATCCCATGGTGCCGCCGGGCGGGGCCAATCACCAGATGCTGACAGGAGCGGAACATGAATGCGAATAACCATACGAACGATCACCAGGCGGTTCTGGAACTCATGGTCAACAATCACCCGGGGGTCATGTCCCACGTCTGCGGCCTGTTCTCGCGCAGGGCCTACAACGTCGACGGCATCCTATGCATGCCGATGACCGATCGTGAACACAGCCGGATCTGGTTGCGGGTGCAGGAGGGTGAACGTCTCAACCAGGTGGTGAGTCAGTTGCAGAAACTGCACGACGTACACCAAGTGGTGAGGCATTCCCCGGAACACGAAGTATTCTCGAACCTGGAACTGTTCTTCGATAACGCCTGACATTACCAGGCCTTGATCTGCGTATGGCTTGAAGGTAGAGCGGCAGGAATTGTCAGTTGCGTGAGTTTTGCTGATTTGTAGCCCGGGTGAAACAAAGTGGAACCCGGGATCCGGCAGAATGTGAAGAACTGCGGGACAATGTAAAAACTCGCCAGGCACTTCTCTTCTCCCCTCATTCGAAGATCAATACAGGATGTCGCTGCTGTATTTTTCTCGGGAGCCGCAGATTGATGCAATCAATCACGTGGAAGAGGTTCCTGGGAAGGAGCTGGGGGATAGGGTATGGAACCCGTGAGCATAGAGAACACATAATCTCAAAACTCATCACTAACAGCCTGCTAGCACCACAATACTTTTCAAACCAATACCCGATGTTTGAATCGAGAGTCAGCGTGGCTGATTCTGCCACCCGGAACCACCGGCAGCAAGCCGGTGGCTGGGTGTGTTAGTCCGATGCTTTTGACAGGCTCTCAAAAGGGCTGACCAGGTAATTGCCGAATTCATTCACCGGGCGCTCAAGCTGCTGATTGGCTTCCATTGCTTCCTCTGCAGATGCATACCGGCATTTACCGGTGCGTATGAACTTGACCGTTACAAAGTGGGAGACCACACCAAACCCCTTGTCCTCAATCCACTCCTGCGAATGCCCTGCGCCTTCATTATTTGGCGAGACGCTGAAGATTTCCCACTCGATTCCGTGGTGACCGGCATTGTCGGTTTCAGTGCCGTCTGGGTTCAGGATGGCAAAGTCTCTATGCATGAAAACCTGATCGCCTTCCTGAGCCGCGATGCCATCCCAGCCAGGAAAGGTATCGGAAACCCAGCGATAGCTTTGATGAGTCCCTGGAAGACCATTCGGGAAAAAGCAGATGCCTTGCGTATTGCCTTGCGCGTGGGTCAGGCTGCTATCCAGATAAGCTGTAGCCTCCCAGCGATTGCCATTGGTTATGAGGTCAGGACTGTAGGGCGGTGCTGCCATTGCCGACAGGCTGCAGGTCAACGCCAGTATTGATAGTGTCATGCTTGATTGCGCTTTCGTATTCATCACAATATCCCTTAAAGTTGAATGACTGATGGCTTCCGCATCAATAACTTCGATGATGCCCGTTCCCTGGACAAATCGAATAACGCATGATTTGTCTCTCTGTCAGGACTGTAAGAGTGCGTGATGAATCGATACAGGTAGTATTGCGTCTCCTGAGTGTTGAATATTCACGGAACGATTTGCGTAACCCTGTGCGCGAATAAGCAGGACAAAGCGCCTAAGGGTCAGGCCATAACAGGCAAACGGGGCTGTTGTTTACTCTATGTCCGTTTCTACCATGTCAGCGTAAATGATCTTCCAGTTCGCAAGCTTTGCTGAATTGGCCAGCAACTCAAGCGACAAACGATCATCACCTCGAAGTAATTGAAGTTGAGTGGTGTTACTGATCGCATTGAATGTGATCATCTCGCAGGTCGCGTCGCCAAGTACGACATGTATATCTTGAAAAGGATCTTTTGAATTCAGCAGATCACGGCTGCCAATCAGGCGTTTTGCGCCAGCGTCATGTTCATATAGGCACCAGCCTGCATAAGACTCAACCGTCAGTCCGTCCTGAAAGATAAAGCGCCAGACCTCCTCATCCAGAGTGAGACCTGTGAGTATCCCGGCGGGTACCTCAATAAATTGAGCCGCTGTCATGTTTTCCATTCTTACCTCTGGCATATTGTGCAAATGCAGTTTTCTTCACTGGTTGATTTGGAGATTCAATCACTGCATGAAGTATTAGAATCTGAAGTTGTCAGGTGTTAAAACCTGAGATCAATACATGCTTGCACCCACCACTCTCAAAGTGAGGCTTTCATAGGGCGGGGTAACCTGGCTGCCGCAGCCGCATCTCACCTGGAAATTTTCCTTCTGCTGGGGTTTGAGCTTTTTTGAGATGTATTCTGAGCATTCGTAGACGAGCTGCTGTTTGTCATCGAGCAATTCTGCTTCAAGCCGTATGGATCCGAGGGGTGTGTCACCGGCGTTCTCGATGACGCCCAGAATCAGGAGTTGATCGGCATTCATGCTTTCCCGGAAGCTGACGATCCTGATCTGATCGGTTTTGTCAGATTCATCGAGATAATTTTCAATCTCATCGATGTTTGAAGAGTTCCACAGAAATGGCATGGCATAGATCAGGTAGGTGCCGAGAATGTAGGCCCCAATCAGGGGAATGAGAAAGCCGATGCCGGTCCAGAATCCGTTTTTGATTAATTTGCCCGGTTTCAATGTCTCCATGTAACGCTCCCTGAGTGTTGGTCTTGTTTGTCCATAATCCCGTGAGGGTATTCTGCCACAAACCACAGAGTCGATTAATGGCCACCTCGTTTTCGGGTTTCACGACTCTGCCGGGAATTGCGCGGCATATCCTGTTTCAGACTGCCTGGGAAGAGGGTGAGCTATGGGGTTGTGTTGCCCTCTGTCATCGTTTCGTAATTGGGTCGTTAGAGTTTGTGAAATAATTCCCAATCGGTATGGGCCTCCTCAATGATGAGCCGACGATATCCCAGGGACGGATAAACGACTGAATAATACTGATGAGGATGACCTGCATGTATCGACGTAACATTTTGAGCTTGGCGATCACAATATCCCTGGCGTTCACCGGCACGGCTATTGCCGACAGCATCAAAAGCCACAATTTCCAACCCCTTGATGAATCCGCAAACACCGCAGACTGGGATCCCGCAGCGCCCTGGAAACTGCCCGTGGGTTTCAAGCAACGGGTAGTATCCGATGAGACTGATTTAAACATCTTCGATGGGGGGCGGGATGACTGGAATGACATGAATACGGTCAATGAGACCGGCCCCATGAAGGGCCGCTTCCTGTATCGCACTCATGAACTGCGCTACCCGGGCAATCAGCCGGAGGGTGGTTCAGTCAGCGTGGTTGATCTGAAAACCGGTGAAGCCCGGTTGTTGGCTCAGGATCCCTCCTTCGATGCCCTCGACGGTATTCGCTGGACGCCCTGGGGCACCATCCTGTTCGCCGAAGAAACCGCAGGCGGTCGGCTACTGGAGATCTTCCTGGAGGATGACCTGATGACCGCCAAGGCCGTGGTGGATCGTCCGGAAGTGGGTCGAGTCGCCCACGAAGGTATCGATCTGGACAAGGATGGCAATGTCTACGTGGTCGATGAACATCGCGGCCGCACCCAGGGTTGCAATGGCGTCGTACCCTGTGGCGGCGGTGTCTATAAGTTTGTGCCTGATGTGGCGGGCGACCTGTCATCCGGTTCCCTGTACGCCCTCAAGGTGAATGGCGCCGATGGTGTGGGACAGGGTGAGTGGGTCGGTCCCATCGATCCCCTGACCGCGCGGGAGTCGGGCAGTGCCGCCGGTGGTCAGAGCTACCAGCGTCCGGAAGACCTCGAGGTGATTGGTGATACCCTCTATGTTGCGATTACCGAAGGCCCCAGGGATAGTAAAACGGATGCGAACGGTCAACTCGTATACACCTCAGAACTATATGAGGGCAGGGTGATCGCGGTCGACCTGAAAACCATGAAAGTGACCAACTTCGTCAAACCCGGCGTGAATGTTCCGGTGGAGATCGGACGGCCGGGAGACGAGGGTCATCAAACCGGTTTCGACAGCGTTGACAACCTGGCTGAAGCACCGAATGGTGACCTTGTGATGATCGAGGACAACGGACCATCCGACATCTGGTTTGCCAGTCAGGTCACTGACGAGTTTGGGGCTTCCAGAAATGTGGCTCTTTTTGCATCCCTGACCGATCCGGAAGCGGAAGGCACCGGCATCTATTTCAGTCCCGAGGATCCGAACACCCTGTATGTGAATGTTCAGCACTCTGCCGCAGATGATGGTGATGGTACCTGGGCGATCAGTCGTAAAGGGCGTAAAGACGAGCGTGATGAGGATCGTGGCCACAAGGGTGACCACTGAGTCTGGAGATACCCGGTACTATCGCGATGCCCTTTTCAGGGCATCGCGATACGGGTGAAGCAACGCATAACCCGGGAGGTTGTGGCACGGAGTTGAGGCAGGCATGCGAAGTCAAGTTGCAGGGACAGGTTTGAGAGTGGTTTCCCGGGTTCCACTGCGTTGCACCCGGGCTACAGGTGGTGAGCGGATAAGTGATGACTACCAGCCACCGCCGCCACCGCCACCGCCTCCTCCACCTGAGGAACCGCCGCCTCCGAAACTGCTGCCTGAACTGGAGCCCGGGGCCGTGGATGAGGCGGCAATGGCGCTGCTCAGTGAGCCCCCCAGACCGGATGCAAAGCCGCTGAGTCCATGGCCGCTGAATCGGCTGCCGTGATACCAGGCGGGGTTATAGGCATTTTGCTTCTGCTCCAGTTCGGCAAATACGGCACTGAAGCGGGCTGCCCAGGGTTGCTCAACATCCAGGGCCAGGGCGTAGGGAAAAAGCCGTTCGAACAGTTCCGGTGTCTTGTCGGGAGGGTGCTTGAACTTTAACAGGTCCTTTTCCGCAACCTCCATGTAGAGTTTCAATCCTTCGAGCTTGTCGAGTACCGCGCGGCCGGCCAGGGTCGGCGCCTTGAGCCATTGGTAGAACAGCACGTTGATTGCGATGAGGGACAGGATCAGGAGCAGCATTCCGAATGAGGTCAGGGCGAAGAGTATCCCGAGACCCACCAGTTCGCCGATAAGGAAAGGCAGTGCAAAAAGGGTCGAAGCAATGGCTGATCCGTAGCCAAGGGCACTGTCCGCATTGCGCCAGGCATGCAGCGCCGCACGGCTCAGAAAAAGTACCCCGACAGACCAACCCGAAAGCCACAGTGACATGAAGGCGGCACCTGCCGCTTCGGCGCTCGGCGCCATTAGCAGACTGATCACGAGAACGGCTATGGTGAGCAGGATGCCTGGAATGAGCCACAGGCTGTTGGTGAGGAAGTAGACCTTGTCATAGTTGTTTCTCAGCGCCTCCTGGTTCGCATTGATAGCGGTTCTGATGCGTGCATGATTCTCCTTTTTGAAGGCTATGGAGTCACCCTTTGATCCCTTGAACAGAGATCTGAGCAGGGCCTTCTCTCCCGGGCCGAGGTCCGGGCCTGAAGATTTACCACTGCTCTGCGCGGTGTATTCGGCCCCCTCCTGGCTGAAGGTCAGGTAACCCTTCACGGCCAAACTGACCAACGCGGTGGCGAAGGTTTTATTATCGTGGCCCATGCGCGTGATATAGCGCGCCGCACCGGGTGAGAAGCCCTTGGGCGGATCGTACTCGGGGATGATCACACCCGCGGGCGGATCCCGTCCCACACGCCGCCATATCACCAGGTAGAAACCGGTCACGATCAACAGGCCGATGAGCGCGGTAACGATATCCCGGTTGTCACGCAGCAACCAACCTAGGCGCTGCTGTTGTGTTGGTTCCTGGACGAATCCCTTGGGCCAGCTGACCACGATGGTGAGGCCTTCCTGACTGTCCAGGGGTTGTGTGGTTTCGAACAAGGCGCCGATGTAGGAAACCTCCTCCCGGTAATTTCGTTGGGTGGCGCCGACCGGTCCGGTATAGGCCTCCAGACGAATCTTTTCCGCATCGATCCCCTCAGGCAGGTGTACCGCAGCGCTGGCCTGATCGATGGGGAACTCCCAGCCGTTTCCGGTGACGTTCCAGTAGAGTTCATCATGGTCAGTAAAGAATCCCAGTTGCCGGTTGGTGCGATAGCTGATGCGGTAGGTGTAGTCGCCCGGTTGCAGGTAGTGGTCTGAGCGTCCGATGTAGAGTCGCACACCGTTCTCCAGGGATTCGCTATGAGACGCCTCCGCCTGGTCGTCGCGCTGTACCTGCCTGACGTCGAAGGCGACCCGGTAGCGGTGACCGTTGCTGTCACGGTAGTCAGTGGGAAAGTCCCGGTAGATGCCGCGTTTCATGCGTTTGCCTTCTGCACGCACCCGGATGGTTTCGATCACCTCCATGGCGCCATCCTGTAGAACCGTGATGTCGCTGTGAAAATCGAGGATACGCTCCTCCGCCCACACGGCATGTGCGCCGAGGATCAGGATCAGGGTCAGAAACAGACGTTTCATATCACTCCTCGAGGGCGAAGTATTCCGCGTAACGGTAAGGGAACAGCCTGGCAATCAGCAGGTCCGGGAATGAGTCGATGCGGGTGTTGAGGTTGCGCACCGATCCGTTGTAATAGCGTCGGGCATATTGAATATGGTTTTCCACCTCGGTGATGTTGTGCTGCAATTCGAGGTAGTTCTGATTGGCCTTGAGATCGGGATAGGCCTCGGCGACGGCGAGTAGATTCTGGATATGGCTACCCAGTCGGGTTTCAAGCTGGCCCCGCTCCGGAATGTCCGTGGTGTCCTTCGCCTGCCCACGCAGTTCGGTGATGGCACTCAATGTGGCCTGTTCGTAACCTGCATACTGCTTTACCGCCTCGATCAGTTTCGGCAGCAGATCGTGACGACGCTTGAGCTGTACGTCGATATCACTCCAGGCGGCCAGTACCTGGTTGCGGTCACGCACCAGGCGGTTGTAGAGGTAGATGGCCCAAGCCATAAGTGCTCCTGGGATAAGGATGAAAATCGTGGTCATTGATGTCGGCATGGGACAGTGAGACAGGTCTTCGACTCTATTAACTCGGCTCAATAATAGGGAGATATTTTAACGGATATCACGTATTATTCCCGGATGGAAAAAATTGATGCACGAACACTA
>JBEVVH010000054.1:0-18894 GCA_040507245.1 Candidatus Thiodiazotropha sp. | reverse complement strand
CAAGGAGGCCGGATATACGGCAGCAAACCTGTCCCTGACATCAACCACAAGATGCCTTGCAAATGGGGAGGAGACCATATACGGGTGCAGCAACGCGGAACCCGGGAGACATAGCACGCACCTGAAGAAAAGATTCGATCCAGTGCTACCGAAACACGCTCGGACGAGGGGGAATTCCCGGGTTACGCGTTGCTACACCCGGGCTACGGTTTGCCTACAACACTATTGACCCGATTAATTTCAACCAAGACTCAGGGAACAATCCGGTCGTAGGTCAGAAAGATGCAGTCATAGGGGTTTTTCTCATCCGCGGGACGGCTTTCACGAGCAGATTCCTGCCACTGATTCCAATCGATATCCGGGAACTTCGCATCCCCTGTCACATCCGCCTCCACCCGGGTCAGGTAGAGTCTATCCGCATTGGGGAGAATCGCCGTGTAGAGCTGAGCACCGCCCACGATCATGATTTCCGGAGACTCCTGCAGAAGCCGAATCGCCTCATCAATGGTGGAGACCCGATCCGCCCCCTCGGCGCGATACTCCGGGTTACGGCTCACCACCACATGCCGCCTGCCCGGTAGCAGGCCCGGCAGAGACTCCCAGGTTCGCCGACCCATGACCATGGGTTTGCCCAGGGTCAGTGCCTTGAAATGCTGCAGATCCGCCGGCAGATGCCAGGGCAGGCGGTTGTCCCGACCAATCACCCCGTTACGCGCCATCGCGGCAATCAACGATATCACCGGTTTCATCGTGCCTCCCGGTCAGACCGCAACGGGCGCCTTGATGTGTGGGTGCGGGTCATAATCCAGCAGTTCGAAATCCTCGAATTTGAAATCGAAGATGCTCTTCACATCCGGATTGAGTCGCATCCCGGGCAGTGCCCGGGGCTCCCGGGAGAGCTGCATGTCCACCTGCTCCAGGTGATTGCTGTAGAGATGCGCATCGCCAAAGGTGTGCACGAACTCACCTGGCTGCAACCCGGTCACCTGGGCAATCATCAAGGTCAACAGTGCGTAAGAGGCAATATTGAAGGGAACACCCAGAAAGATATCCGCGCTGCGCTGATAGAGCTGGCAGGAGAGCCGATCCTCCGCAACATAGAACTGGAACAGGCAATGACAGGGAGGTAAAGCCATCTGGTCGACCTGTGCCGGATTCCAGGCCGAGACGATGAGGCGGCGGGAATCCGGATTGGTGCGTATCTGCTGAACCAGTTGACTGATCTGGTCGATGCTGCCGCCTTCAGGATTGGGCCAGGAACGCCATTGATAGCCATACACCGGCCCCAGATTTCCCGCTTCGTCCGCCCATTCATCCCATATGCTGACACCGTTCTCCTTGAGATAGCGGATATTGGTATCCCCTTTGAGGAACCAGAGCAGTTCATGGATGATCGAGCGCAGGTGCAGTTTCTTGGTGGTCAGGGCAGGAAATCCGTCCTCCAGATTGAAGCGCATCTGGTATCCGAACACACTGCGGGTTCCGGTACCGGTGCGGTCCTCCTTGACAACCCCGGTGTCGCGCACATGGCGCATTAGATCAAGATACTGTTTCATGCCCTAGCCTGTGGACTTCCCGGCAAAAATACAATTTGGTTTCATCTGGCCGGCCGATAGGCCAGGTAAAGCAGTAGCATACCAAACAAAATCATCGGCGCGCTCAATAACTGGCCCATGGTCAGCCAGTCGAACGCGAGATAACCATATTGGATATCCGGCATCCGCACGAACTCCACCGCAAAACGAAACACCCCGTAACAGATCAGGAACAGGCCGGAAACTGCACGGCGCGGTCTCGGTTTCGAGGAAAAAACCCACAGGATCAGAAACAGCAGCACCCCTTCGAGGAGAAACTCATACAGCTGATTGGGATGCACCGGGGGAGAGAACTCCGTGCCGGGCGGCAATTCCAGACGTGAGCACAGCTCACCCGCAACGTCGCAGGGTACCCGCATACCCCAGGGCAGGCGGGTGATCCCTCCCCAGAGCTCTGCGTTGATGAAGTTACCCAGGCGTCCGGCACCCAGGCCAATGGTCACCAGGGGCGCAATGAAATCCGTCGCATCGAAGAAGGTCTTGCCCTGCTTGCGGGCAAACAGCCACATCGCCAGCAGCACCCCCAACAAGCCCCCGTGAAAGGACATGCCCCCATGCCAGACTTCCAGAAGAATAAGAGGATTACTGAGGAAATTGGGCAGATCATAGAACAGCAGGTAACCCACGCGGCCACCTACCACCACACCCAGGACGATGTAGAAGACGATATCGTCCACCTGGGCCGCACTCCACACCATGCCGGGTTTTCCAACCCGCAAGCGCCCCAGCAGCCACCCCCCGAGAAAGCCGATCAGATACATCACGCCATACCAGTAAAAGGTCACAGACCCGATGGTCAGGAGCTCCGGTTCGATCACAGGATAGGTCAACATGGGGCGAAATGTTAACACAGGAATCCCGTTCGCCAATCGGGTGTTTTTTCTAACTACCGGATTTCATGACACTTTAGTCATGTTACAATTCTGTGACTCAGATCACACTATTCCCGGGTACTGGAATTAACTTCGCAGGCGAAATGACGGACTTCTTCTAAGTGTCAAGTTTTTGATCGCCGCGCCGCTACCCCGTACAAGATGATGCAAACACCCTTTTTGGCATCCGATGGGAAGGACAATGAGCTACGTACACGCACAAAAATTTGAAACTTATATACTGCGGGAAATGGATACTTTAGGCTCTCGACTGCGCAGAAAGAGACGCGAACGGGGTTGGACCCAGGAGCAACTCGCTCTCCGGGCCGGGACCAATCAGGCGGTTATCCAGAAGATCGAGAATGGCAAGAGCCTGCGACCGAGAAAGATCGATGAGATCGCCCAGGTCCTGGACGTCAATCCGGCTTGGCTGATGTTCGGTGAAACCAATTTCACGGTCGTGGATGATGAGTCCATCGAAGTCGCCAAAGCCTGGCACAACCTGCCCGAACCCATTCGCAGCCGGATCAAACGCAACATCTTTGAACAGGTCCTGCTGCATTCCAACAAGAAATAACAGCCCCTTCCCATTCCCCCGGGACGCCATAAGGCATCCCGGGGAATGGATATTCCGTTTTTCACAGCAACACCATCGGGCTGATTTCATCGCTCAGTCACTCTAGGGCCTGTTAACACTCATCCAATACTGCAGCGGAAAGTCAGGTACGTGCCGCAACGTCCCCAATCGACGAGGCCACAACACTTCGAACAGGTGCTGAGTCAGACAAATCTCTTTGCCGGATGTCCTGCGGACGCAGGTTCAAAATTTGTATGAAACACCAAAAGAGAAGACCGGGTAGTAGCGGTAATCCTCCAGATCCTCCTCGAAGCGCTCCTCTTCCCGGGCAAGATCATTGGGATCGACCAGATCCGCGCCCATTCCGGTTGCAATCAGGTTCACCCGGCCTGTGCCCTGATACATGACCCCGAGATCCACGTTGAATCCCCACCCCCGCTCGCGAAACAGTCCGGATTCCCAACCCAAACCCAGATACGGGGCGAAAGTGCGGAAATCGATGTCCGCTTTCAGGCCGACATCACGATAAAGGGTATCCCCGATGGTGATCGAAGAAGCGTTGGTTTCACCTTGGATCTCATTACTGTTGCGCAGGAAGCCGGCGGTAAATCGCAAAGGGACGTCGAACGGATGCCAATCTGCAAACAGGGAGATGCTCTGCCAGTCCAGGTCAAGATCGTACTTGTTGCCATCCACGCGTTCGGTGGTGTCGTATTGGTAACGGTTGATTCCCAGACGGGTCGAGAACTGCTCCGTCAAACCAAAGCCGCCCTCGACACTGAGACCCAGACTGCCCAACCGGGCACTGACCACGGTCCCCTCAGCCAGAACTGACAGAGGTAAACAGATCAACCCAACCGATACCGATAAGCGCGTGTTCATTGATTATCACCTGCAGAACATTCCCTTGATACGCTGTGCAGTCCGGTCGTGTCACAAGCGATTCGAAGACATCGAAGACCACAACCAGATATACGGCGATAATGAGCGAATCTTTAGCTGAAAAGACCCAGTCAGGCACTGCCTCACCTGAACAGTCAGCTGAAAAAAGACACTCAAGTCTATTGAAGCCAATGGAGATTCGAAATCCAGACTGTTACCCGATCACAAGCCACAGACACAATAACGAACATCCCTCTCGAGGAGGCATCCCTCACACCCCCGAGGATGCTTTTCATGCTATATGAAAGCACCGCCAAGTCCCATGACACAGCGCACATCCCAAGCAACCGAACCGTATCCAGCCTCGGGCCGTGCATAATTGTCAGACCATCGAGGAGATACGTTCAGCCATAGCCTCGTCCTGAGTGGTTGAAATCGGGATAAGACAAGCGAGTCTTCGATCTCATGAAAGATTTTGGGACATCCAAGTCCACCAAAATCGATTCGATCTTTGACAGCCTATTAGTGCCCCGGCCGTCCCGGTCACTGACACTACGCGATGACTTCGCAAGCTCGTCACCGCTCCGTTGTCAGCTCCCGAATGACTGGACGTCGCGTTCGGATGCGATCTTTGGATCCCCTTTGGCGCCTACGGCACGTCGGGTTTCCAGTATCGCCTCGCGACTACCGGGGACTACCAGCCTTCGCTTCGCTTTCCCTGGCTGGCAGCGAGTGATGCGTGGCCCGAAGGCCAGGGCTGGGGGGCTTGTTAAATTGTCCAGATGCACTGCGCACACCCGGCTGAAACGGATTCAGGCAAACAGTTCACTGAACGAGATAAAATCCACCAGATCACCAGGAAACACCGGGGTCAGTGGCGGCAACACCACAAACCCGTTTGCCCAGACCACGGAGGTCATGACTCCTGAAGAGGAGTTGGAGAACAGACGCACCATCTGCCGCCCTTCCCCATCCACCTCGAGCCTGCCACGGGCATATTCCTGACGTTTGTCATTACCCAACTTTTCGAAACCGGCAACGACCTTCTGCGCAACCGGTCTTACCGGTCCAGACTGACCCTGCATAAGACGGATAAAGGGCATCATGAAGATCGAAAAGGTGACGAAAACGGAGACAGGATTTCCCGGAGCCCCCAGAAAGGGCACGTCACCCAGCCAACCGAATGCCAACGGCTTGCCCGGACGGCTGGCAATTTTCCACAATTCCAGAGATCCGAGATGTTCGACCGCAGGTTTCACATGATCCTCTTCACCCACGGAAACTCCACCGGAGGCCAGAACCAGATCGGCCACCTCAGAGGCCCGTACGAGGGCATCACAGGTGGCTTCATAGGTATCCTCCACAATACCCACGGGAACCACTTCACAACCCAGTCGCTCTACCAGCCCGGTCAGGGTGAACTGGTTCGAATTGTAGATCTGTCCCTCACCCAGGGGTTGTCCGGGCATCACCAGTTCATCACCACTGGCGAGGATGGCGACTTTCAGGGGACGATACACGGTCAGCTCAGCACAACCCACCGAAGCCGCCAGACCCAGGTGCTGGGGCGCCAGTCTCAATCCTGGCTTAAGGATCTCTTCGCCTTGCAGAATGTCCTCACCGGCACGCCGGATGTTTGCGCCTGCCGCCGAAGGGGTTTCACGGACAATCAACAACTCATCCCGGACCTCGCAGACCTCCTGAATGGCCACCGTATCGGCACCCGGCGGTAATGGAGCCCCGGTAAAGATGCGTGCCGCAGTGCCGGGTTCCAGCACAGTGCCCACTGATCCCGCCGGAATCCGCTGGGTAATGCGCAACCCCTGCTGAAACTCCCCAAGGTCCTGGCATCTCACGGCGTAGCCGTCCATCGCGCTGTTATCCCAGGGCGGTACATCGATCTGGCTGCGGACCCCTTGCGCCAGGATGCGCCCCAACCCCTCCCGCAGAGGTACGGTTTCCGTATCATGGATTGGCCGTGCCTGCTGCAGCAGAAAGGCCAGCGACTCCTCCACCGGCTTCATCGGACTCTGATTGCGATCACAACCCGGGTCAGCTTGATTCATGTCATCCGCCTTGTGGTCAGAAACGATAATCGAAGGATTTTTGGAAACGGTGCTTTAAAACATCCATTGAGACGAAATGATTCTGCGTCCCCGCCTGTTCCACCTTCACAGCACCCATTAGGGAGGCAATCCTTCCCGAGGTCTCCCAATCCATGTCATTCATCAAACCATAGATCAAACCGGCACGATACGCATCACCACAGCCAGTGGGATCCACCACCGCCTTGACCGGCGCCGACGGGATCTCGAGACACCCATTCCGGGTGTGGATTTCCGAACCCTTGGAACCACGGGTGACAACCAGAGCCTCCACCCTGTCGGTCAACTGCTTGAGACTTTTGCCGGTGCGTTCCTGCATCAGCTTCATCTCGTAGTCGTTGAACGCCATCCAGGTAGCCTGTTCAGCGAAGGTCAGCAGTTCCTCGCCAGAGAACAGGGGCATGCCCTGTCCTGGATCGAACAGGAAGGGCGTACCCCGATCGGCGAACTGAGCGGCGTGATCGAGCATGCCCTGCCGTCCATCGGGAGATACCACGCCCAGGGTGCAGCCCTCGATTGCGCTGATATCGATGCTGTGAGCATGATTCATGGCCCCCGGGTGGAAAGCGGTGATCTGATTGTCATCCTTGTCGGTGGTGATATAGGCCTGAGCCGTGTAGCTCCCGGAGATCACCTTCACATACTCACGGCTTACCCCGCAGGCATCCATCCAGCGCGCATAGGGCTCAAAATCATCACCCACAGTGCCGACCGGCTTCCCATCGCCTTCCAACATTTTCAGGTTGTAGGCGATATTACCGGCGCAACCCCCAAATTCGCGCCGCATATCCGGTACCAGGAATGAGACGTTCAGGATATGCACCTGCTCAGGAAGGACGTGATGTTTAAAGTGGTCGTGAAATACCATGATGGTATCGAAGGCGAATGAACCACAGATCAAGGCCGACATGCTTACCTCTCGATTGGATGGAAGGATCTCATCCGGGAGATTCTACCCCAGTTGGATGATCTCGTAGTACCAAGGGGGATATCAGGGATAAACGCTCAAACGTTGGGGATCAAATCGAACAAGCCATTAATTATTAACCCGGCACCTAAATATGCCATGTTCAGCCGAAGCGGGCATGCTTGTAGCCCTGAACATGGCATATTTAGGTGCCGGGTTAATAACATGCGAACACCAGGCATGAGAATTACGCCAATCGATCTGTCCTCTTCGATCCCTTGTTTGCACGCCGATCTATCTCACCACGAAGGACACGAAGGATCATACAACGACACGCTTAAGGAGCCCCGGCGCCATGCTCCCAAGCAGAGCGTTGGATCGAAAGGCGAAATTCATGAACACGTCTGATTAGCACCGAATAGTTTCGTGTCAGTGAACGATCGCGCTTCGTGACCTTCGTGCACTTCGTGGTAAAAAGTTAACTCCCGGTTTGTGACGGCTCCTTCCAGGCCAGATCGAGTTCTCTGGCCGCACGTACGTCGTCGAGCCGCCGGACAGGCATGGTATGCGGGGCCTGCCTGACCACCTCGGGTTGGGTCTCCGCCTCGTTCTGGATGGTTTTCATGATCTCGACGAACCGGTCCAGATCCTCCTTGGCTTCGGTTTCAGTGGGTTCGACCAGCAGACATTCCGGCACCAGCAGGGGAAAGTAGGTGGTGGGTGCGTGCACCCCATAGTCCAGAAGCCGCTTGGCGAAGTCCATGGTGTTGACCCCCAGCTCCTTGGCCTGTTTTTTCAGCGTCAGGATGAACTCGTGACTGGCCAGGCGTTTCGGATAAGCAGCCGTAAACCCGGCCTCCATGAGACGCTTCAGCAGGTAGTTGGCATTCAGGGTGGAATACTCCGCAACCCGGTGCATGCCTTCGCGACCCAGGATTCGTGCATAGATGTAGGCGCGAATCAGTACCCCGGCGTTGCCGGCAAACGCGGAGAGCCGGCCGATCGTATCCGGACACTCCTTCTCTGTGAGCCAATGGTAGTCGGTCCCGTCGAAACCGACCCTGGGCACCGGCAGGAACGGCTCAAGGCGTTTGCTGACACCCACCGGACCGGCCCCTGGTCCACCACCGCCATGGGGCGTGGAGAAGGTTTTATGCAGATTCATATGGATCACATCGAAGCCCATGTCCCCAGGTCGTACCTTGCCCAGGATCGCGTTCAGATTGGCTCCGTCGTAATAGAGCAAACCGCCGGCCTCGTGTACCAGTCCGGCAATCTCCTTGATACGTCGTTCGAAGACACCCACCGTGGAGGGATTGGTCAGCATGATGCCCGCGGTCTGCGGACCCAATGCGGCCCGCAAGGCCTCCACATCGATGTCCCCATCCTCACCGGTGGGAATCTCGCGGGTCTTGAATCCGCACATCACCGCCGAAGCGGGGTTGGTGCCATGGGCCGCATCCGGAACCAGGATCTCGCTGCGCGCCGTGTCACCCCGGGCATCGTGGTAGGCGCGGATCATGGCCACACCGGCAAATTCACCCTGGGCTCCGGCTGCCGGAGAGAGGGAAACCTCGTGCATCCCGGTAACCGTTTTGAGGATCTCCTGCAGCTCATACAGGCAGGAGAGAAAACCCTGACTGTGGGTTTCCGGTGCCAGCGGATGACGGGAGAGGAATCCGGGCAGGCTTGCGAGTGTGTTACAGGCCCGGGGGTTGTACTTCATGGTACAGGAGCCCAGGGGATAGAAATGGGTGTCAATGGCGAAATTCTTCTGCGACAGCCGGGTGTAATGACGCACCGCCTGCATCTCCGAAACCTGGGGTAGGGCCGGCGGCGTCTGACGCTGCAGTTCGGCCGGGATACCGCTTAGTTCCGCCATTTCCAGGGGGGCCTGCGCCGTGGCGCGCCGTCCGACGCGTGAGTGTTCGTAGATCATGATGCGCTCACCAATCCGGTTTCAACTGACAGGGGGTCTGGACCTGTGATTCGATCACCCGCTGCAGCTTGCTGCGATAGGTTTCGATATCCTCATCACTGCGCAGCTCGGTGGCGCAGACCAGCACCACATCGCCCAGCTCCGGGTAATCCTCACACAGATCAAAACCACCCAGAACATTGTGTGCCGCCAGGGCCCGCAACGCCCGCTTGGTTTCGATAGGCAGGGTCAACACCGACTCGTGAAACACCGCCCCGGTAAAACGGGTTGCTACCCCGGGCAGACCGGAAAGCGCCTCGATCAGCTTGGCGGTGTTCGCATGACAGGCCGCAGCAACCCGCTGTAAACCCACACCGCCCACCAGACTCATGTGAATGGTGGCGGCAGTGACCATCAGTCCCTGATTGGTGCAGATATTCGAGGTCGCCTTGGAACGCCGGATATGTTGTTCCCGTGCCTGCAGGGTCAGGGCATAACCGGTTTTGCCATCCAGGTCCACGGTCTTGCCGATGATCCGCCCGGGCATCTGCCGAACCAGCGCGTCAGTACAGCAGAGAAATCCAAAGTAGGGACCTCCGGAGGCCAGCGGCGCACCCAGGGGCTGCCCCTCGCCACAACAGATATCCGCACCCGTTTCTCCCCAGGCACCGGCGGGTTTGAGCACCGACATGGCCAGGGGGTTCACCACCGCAATCGCCAGCATGCCATTCTCATGGGCCCAGTTCGTCAACTCATCAAGCGGCTCCAACACGCCGAAAAAGTTAGGTTGTGGAATCACCAGCGCAGCGAAATCCTCACCTGCATGGGTTTCCAACTCCTGCCGGTCGAGCAGGCCACTCTCCGGGTCGTAACCGATCTCCACCGACTCGATCTGCTGGTTACGCACGATGCTTTTGACCACCTTGCGATAGGCCGGATGCAACGAACGAGGCATCAGCACCCGTTTCGACTTGGATTTGCGGTTTGCCCTCACCGCCATCAGTACCGCTTCGGCCAGCGCCGAGGCGCCGTCATACAGGGAGGCATTCGATACATCCATGCCGGTGAGCGCGGTCATCATCGACTGGAACTCATACAGCAACTGCAGAGTGCCCTGGCTCGCCTCCGCCTGGTATGGGGTATAGGCGGTGTAGAACTCACCCCGGGTGGTCAATTCCCAGACCGCGGCCGGTATATGGTGGTCGTAGGCCCCCGCGCCGATGAAACAGAGTGGCTGTCCGTCCGCCTTGGCCCGTGACTGCATCAGCCGTGAAACTTCCATTTCGGGAAGCCCTGGCGGAATCGCCTCGAGCTTGCCGCATCTCAGCGCAGGTGGAATTTCGTCGAAAAGGTCATCGATACTCGCGACTCCGATGGTCGCGAGCATCTCCTCGACATCTTGTTCAGTATGTGGAATGAACGGCATGGCAGACTCTGTAGGCAATGGAAGGACGAATCAGTCCTCTTCGGCAACCAATTGATCGTAGGCAGCGGCGTCCATGAGATTGTTGAGTTCTGAGGGATCACTGGGTTTGATCTTGAACATCCAGCCGTTGCCGAAGGCGTCCTCATTGATCGTTTCCGGCGCACCATCGAGCGCTTCATTGATCGCAATCACCTCGCCGCTGAGCGGACTGTAGACGTCGGAGGCCGCCTTGACCGACTCCACCACCGCGCAATCGCCGCCCGCATCCAGTGAAGCACCTACTTCGGGAAGGTCGACGAATACCAGGTCGCCCAGCAGTTCCTGGGCATGGTCGGTGATACCGACCGTGTAGCTGCCATCCCCTTCATCTTTGATCCATTCATGAGATTTCGCATAGCGACGATCGGTAGGTGTAGTGCTCATGTTGCTTTCCTTCTGGAAGTTAATTGCAGTTCAGTCAATCCGGCGAAAGCGTCGCGCGGGATCGGTTAACGGTTCATTCAGGGCCTCAGATCGACACCACTGCCTTACCTTGGCGAACAAATGGTGGCTTGACCACCCGGGCCTCGACTCGCTTGCCGCGTATCTCCACCTCACAGGTTTCACCAATGCCCGGAGAGACCCGGGCAAACGCAATGGAACGCTCGAGCGTGGGGGCAAAACCGCCGGAGGTGATCTCTCCGATCTGATCCGCGCCCTGATGCACGGTCAAATGGTTGCGCAGCACCCCTCGGCCGGTCAAGACCAAACCGACAAACTGTTTTCTGTCGGGATCGTTCCGCTGCGCTTCAAGCACCCTGCGGCCTATGAAATCCCGATCCTCCGGTTCCCAGGCGATGGTCCAGCCGAGACCGGATTCCAGGGGTGAGGTGGTTTCGTCCATGTCCGAACCGTACAGATTCATCCCGGCCTCGAGACGCAGGGTATCCCTGGCGCCCAGGCCGCAAGGCGCTACGCCTGCCTGGTGCAGACTGCTCCAGAATACAGCCGCCTGATCCCCGGGCAGCATGATTTCGAAACCATCCTCTCCGGTATAACCGGTACGTGCCACGAACCACTCGCCATCCGCAACCGCATTGAAGGGTTTCAGATCCGCGGCACTGGCCTGCAAGGCTTGTGAGAGCAAAGGGAGTGTTTTGGAGCAGGCATTGGGACCCTGAATCGCGATCATCGCCAAATCCCGGCGGGGTTGCATGGACAGGTCATGGCCTTGTGCCTTGTCACCTATCCAGGCCAGGTCCTTTTCCATGGTGCCTGCGTTCACCACCATGCGATACCACTCATCATTAAGGTAATAGACGATCAGGTCGTCCACGACACCGCCCTGTTCATTGAGCATGCAGGAGTAGAGCGCCTTGCCAGGGGCTTTCAGGCGTTCGACATCGTTGGCCAAAAGGCTGCGCAGGAAGGGTTTGACCCCCGCACCCTGGAAATCGATGACCGTCATGTGGGAGACATCGAACATGCCCGCATCACGCCGTACCTGGTGATGCTCTTCCAGTTGGGAGCCGTAGTGCAGTGGCATGTCCCAGCCACCAAACGGCACCAGCCTGGCTCCCATCTCCTGGTGCGTGGCATAGAGAACTGTCTGCTGATTCATTGCGTACCCCTGGTTCAGTACATAAAAAAGGGCGGCGCGGATGAATACCATCCACGCCGCCCCTCTGTCCTAAACCTGAGAGTTTGGCGCTGCTTCGGTTGCTGTCGATGGGTGATGCCTGAGCAATTCCCATGCAGTGGCCGGGCGCCTGCCCCGTCGGTGGGTGTTGGTACACCACTCTCCAGAGTCGACCTGTCTGATCTGTCAGACGCTCCCCCACGGTCCTTTTGCCTGAGCGATTCCGGGCGGGTTTGCGCCTTCGGCGTCGGCCTGAGCCGAACTCTCCCACGGGGGTGGATCGAAGTGAGACTATACCCTGCCGGTCTGGGCTTGCCAATGCTAAAAACCCAGACTGGCGCAGGGATGATCATCCCATGCCGGATACCCGATCCGGGTCTATTCAGCGATGCGTCGAATCCCCGCTATAACGGGCAAGTCGCGGACGTTCTCCGAGCAACCCCATGGCCCGGCGCATCATCTGATGCTTTACAAATCCCGAGCGATCCACCAGTGACAAGCCGAAATTACGCATCAGTTTGAGAGGCAGTAGATCATTGCTGAACAAGCGCTTGAATCCATCCATTGCACCCAGCATGGCCAGATTGGTCCCCTTACGCGCCCGCTCATAGCGACGCAATGTCGCCATGCTGCCCAGGGATCGCCGAGCGAGTCGCGCGTCGTTCAGCACATCCGCCAGGGTCATGGCGTCCATCAAGCCCAGGTTCACACCCTGTCCGGCGAGGGGATGCATCGCATGCGCCGCATCACCGATGAGCGCCAGGCCCGGCTGGATATAGGTCTGGGCATTGGCGAGACGCAACGGGAACACCCCGCGCGGGCCGATGGACCGTATATCACCCAGGATCGACTCGCTGGCCTGAGTCAGGCGACGACAGAATTCCGAATCGTCCAGGGCCATCAATTCCGCCGCTTGATCAGGCGAGGTGGACCAGACTATGGAACAGCGCCCGTCGTCGATGGGCAGCAGTGCCAGTGGGCCGGTCTTCATGAACCGCTGGTAAGCCGTATCATGATGAAAACGCTCCGGGGTGATCGTCGCGACAATCGCGTGTTGATCATATTCCCAACCCTGAGTGCCGATTCCTGCCATCAGCCGGATCTGAGAATCTCGCCCGTCCGCCGCCACCACCAGTCGCGCGGCAAGCCTTTCACCCGACTCGAGCAACACCTCGGGATGATCACCCAACTGCAGTTCGGCCACCCGGGCCGGACATTTCAAGCTGACATTGGACAGGGTCTCGAGCCGTTCCCAGAGCGCCAGCTGCATAACCCGGTTTTCGACAATATGCCCCAGGTCCGGCTCACCGATTTCGGCGGCACTGAAATGGATGCGGCCACTACCCCCCTCGTCCCATACCGCCATACGCTGGTAAGGACTCACCCGCATCTGGCTCATGCGGGGCCACACCTTGAGGTTCTGCAGAATCTGCTGAGTGGCGCGGGTCAGTGCGGATACCCGGATATCCACCTCTTCTGCCGGCCAACTGCGCACTGGCTCGTGAGCTTCCAGAATACAGACATCCAATCCCATATCCGCCACGGCGCACCCCAGGGCGCTACCGACCATGCCACCACCAACGATCAACAGATCGAAGGGTTTCTGCTTTGTATCCATTACTTCGTAACACTCCTGTCAAGACGGGGTTGATAGCCATGAATGCCCATGAATTGACGAGCCACTAGATGCTTGAGTCCCGGCATCAGGTCCAGGCCGACCAATCCCAGATTGCGCGCCATGCGTAATGGACCGAACGGATTCGCAAACAACCTTGCCAGACTGTCGGTGATCAACGCCACCCGGTTCTGATCGGAATCCCGCCACGTCTGGTAGGACTTGAGTAACCCGATATCGCCCGGATCCTCTCCCCGCTGTCTCGCATCGATGAGAATATCCGCAATCACCGAGACATCACGCAGACCCAGATTGAAACCCTGACCGGTCACCGGGTGTATGACATGGGCGGCATTGCCCACCAGCGCCACCCGGGGACGCACCGGATCCACGGCCTGACGCAACCGCAACGGATAAGCCACCCGCTTACCCAGGCGCTGCAGCCGCCCCAGGCGGTGTCCAAAACGATCCTGCAGACGAGACAGAAAGGCTTCATTGGAGAGACTCATCAGTTCAGCCACCTGCTCATCCTCTGCGGTCCACACCATTGAGATGCGTTGTTGCGTCATCGGCAACATCGCCAAAGGCCCCGTATCGGTAAAGCGTTCGTAGGCGACACCTTGATGCGGCCGATCACTCGACAGGTTGGCGATGATCGCTGTCTGTCCGTAGCTGCGCTCCTTCATGCTGATCGAAAGCAGCTCCCTGACCCGTGAGTCACCGCCATCGGCGGCAACCAGCAACTTGGCCGTCAACTTGCGAGGACTGCCATCCTGCAGGAGCTTCACCTCAATTGCGGCTTCGCTGACCGAAAAACTCTGCAGGCTCGCCGGGCAGATCACCTCTACATCCGGCAGCGCTTCCAATTCGTTCAACAGGGATGCACCCAAGGCCCGGGCCGTGACCACGTAACCCAACGCCTCGACCCCTTCCCGCTCATGATTCAAACGGGTAAACCCAAAATGTCCGCGATCGGAAATATGAATATCACGAATGGGTTCGGCCTCCGCCTCGATACCCGGCCAGGCACCCAATCCCTGCAGGATTAACCGGCTTCCCCAGGACAACGCGATAACCCGGTCGTCATAGCTAGGCTGAATGGCGGAATCCAGGGGCCAGGCCTCAATCACACCGATGCGGTATTCATGTCCGCTCAGCGCATGCGCCAGGCTGGCACCCACCATGCCACCCCCCACAATCAGAATGTCGAAATCCTCCATCTTCGTCATCACCCTGCCATAACCGCTTCGATCTCCTCCACGGACTTGGGAACATCCCGGGTCAGCACCTCGCAACCTTCCCGGGTGACCAGCACATCATCCTCGATACGGATTCCGATATCCCACCATTTCTTTGCCACCCCCTTCATCCCGGCGGGTATATAGAGTCCCGGTTCAATGGTCATCACCATGCCAGGCTCCAGCAGACGCCAGGCGCCATCCACCTTGTAATCCCCCACATCATGCACATCCATGCCGATCCAATGACCGGTGCGATGAGGAAAGAAGGGTTTGTATTTCTCTTCCCGGATCAGCTTGGCCGGCGTGCCCTTGAGGATGCCCAGCTTGATCAAGCCGCGGGTGATCACCTTGACCACCGCATTGTGCGGGTCGTTCCAGTGATTGCCAGGCTTCACTTTCGCGATAGCCGCCTCCTGGGAGGCCAGGACCAGTTCGTAGAGCAGTCGTTGGGGTTCAGTGAAGCGTCCGCCTACCGGAAAGGTCCGGGTGATATCCGAGGCGTAATAATCTTTTTCACAGCCCGCATCGATCAACAGCAGCTGATCAGGCTCAATCTTTGAATTGTTATCCACATAGTGCAGGGTACAGGCGTTGCCACCGGCGCCTACGATCGGCGGGTAAGCCTGTTCGCGGGCACCCTGGTGTCCGCATTCGCGAATGAACTCCGCCTCCAGCTGATACTCCCACATCCCCGCTTTGCAGGCCTGCATCACCCGGGTGTGGGCCTTGGCGGAAATACGTGCCGCCTGGCGCATCACCTTGAGCTCGGAGCGACTCTTGTAAAGGCGCATCTCATGCAGGTAGTGATCCAGTGCGATAATCTCAACCGGCCCCTGCAGACCGCTGCGTGAGTTGCAGCGAATCGTGGTGATCCATTCAGAGAGCTTCTGATCGAATTGGGGATTGCATCCCATGACATAGAAGACCCGCTTACACTGTTCGAGCATGCGCGGCAGGATGTCATCCAAATCACCGATCGGAAACGAATCATCAGCACCATAGTCCCGGCAGGCACCTTCCTGTCCGGCCCGTGCACCATCCCACTGCTCTTTGATGGGATCCGACTCCCGGTTGAACAGAATGAATTCCGCCTGCTTACGCCCGGGGATCAGTACCAGAACCGCCTCCGGCTCGGGAAATCCGGTCAGGTAGTAGAAATCGCTGTCCGGCCGGTAGGGATAATGAACATCCCGATTGCGGATCAACTGGGGCGCAGTGGGAAGAATTGCAATGCTGCCCGGTCCCATCATGCGCATCAGCTCACTTCGCCGGCGCTTGAATTCACTCTGTAGCATCTTGACGCTCCCGGTTATCGGCCAATTCTTCCCACATCAGCATCGTCACCACCTTGAGAAATTCCTGTAACTCGACATAGGCCATTTCGGTAGCCTCTCCGGACTCCAGGTCAGCATAGTCGATTCTTGTAAAGTGGGTCAGGTCCTGTAACGCTTCCCGGGCATCACCCACGAGCTGTCGCTCTGTGATTCCCGCCACACCCAGACCGTAAAGGTAACCCTCACACCATTCGCTGAGACACCTGGCGCGGTCAGAAATGGACCGTGACTCATCAGGGAGAAGCGGCATGAACATCATCTCAGCATGCCCGATCTGCCCTGCCGTAACGCCGTACAACTGCCCCACCAGCTGACGCGCCTCCTGAGCCAACAGGTCATCATCGGGCAGATGCCCCAGAAGATCACCCATCCAGACCGCCTGCACCTGCTCGGATCCGGCACACACCAAACCCGTGATCACACCGTGAAGTTCACTCGGTGGGTAATCGAAATCGACGGTACTGAGAACCTGTTCGAGTCGGTCAAAATCGGGCACTGGAAAGTTATCGGTCATATACCAGCCTGTTTGTTCCCATGACATTCATTTTGAAACAAATCATATCATGCCGATGTAGAGATTGACCCGCCACTTTCCGCCCACTATATTGATGGCCATGAGTGAAAAAGAGACCCCCCAACGCACAGAAATGGACCTGCAGGCTCTTGAAATACGGGTGGAAGAGCTGATTCGTGCGTGCTCTTATCTCAAGGACGAAAATAAATTCCTGAAACAACGCCAGGACAACCTCGTTGCGGAACGTGCGGCACTCATCGAAAAGACCGAATTGGCCCGCGCCCGGGTCGAAGCCATGATCACCCGACTCAAATCCATAGAAACCCCCCAGTGAACAGCAATCGCCTTCCGGTGACGGTCTCCATACTCGATAAGGAATACCGCATCTCCTGCCTTCCCGAAGAACGGGAATCTCTCCTCCAGGCTGCCGCTTATGTGGACGGTCAGATGCGTGAGATCCGTCAGGCCGGCCGCATTATCGGCGCCGAACGCATTGCGGTGATGACCGCACTGAATATCGCCAATGACTTGCTGCTGAATCAGAAAAACAAGAGCGAGGGTACGGAGAACATTACCCGCAGGATCAAGAATCTTCAGGAAAAGATCGAGATCGTCCTCAACACCACCAATCAACTGGAACTTTGATCCAAATAGAGTTAGCCTAAAAGGGTGACATCCCCTGCGGTGTTCGTTAGCAGCCCGGGTATTTTCTTGAGCCTAATTTCTACCCTGGGATCATAATGGCAGACCCCGTGTGCATGTCCGTTACCCATACGGAAAGCCTTAGGTGCTCCAGTTGATCCCACTTGAACCCACTGGTTCAAGAACAAAGGCACGCGACGGCACAGGTGGGAGATGTCACCTCACTTCCCACATGCAGACAAACCAAATCCGCCGCGAGATCAAGGCTCAACGCCGCAACCTCAATACACAAACGCTGCGCCAGCACAGCAACCGGATGTGCCGGTTGGCTCTGGGTCAGCGCGCCTTTCGTCACAGTCGACGCATTGCCTTCTACCATGCCGTTGCCGGCGAGATGGATCCGGCGCCCCTGCTCTCTGCCGCGCTTGAGACCGGCAAACAGGCCTACCTTCCGATACTTCGCCAACGACCCTGTAACAGCCTCTGGTTTGCCCCCCTGAAACGTCAGACACGCATGATAAACAACCGCTTTGGGATTCCGGAACCGGAGTTTCAACACCGACATCTGATCATGCCCTGGTCGCTTGACCTGGTCTTTGTACCTCTGGTGGCCTTTGATCGAAACGGACATCGTATCGGCATGGGAGGCGGCTTCTATGACCGTACCTTTGCTTTCAGACATACACACCGGCATCTCACAGGTCCAAAACTGATCGGACTCGCACATGAGTTTCAGTTGCGAGATGCTTTGGATCACAATCCGTGGGATGTCCCACTCGATGCGGTGATCACCGAGTCGGCCATCTATCAATTCACAGCGCGCGTGCATGATTGACCTGGATTAGCAAGCCAATCACTGATATTTGGTATGATTGACTGATCCAGACAACCTGCCATCGTGAACAGATAACGCATCAACACTTCAACCAGCATTCATCAGCAACCGGTGCAATTGATCAGCCCGATACATGACAAATCACACTTAGCTGATCATCATTTCAAACAACAAACTGAATTAATTAATAAAAGAACGACTGTTGTTCTGGATTTTTTTTAAAGCTGAATTATACTCTGAACATCTATTGGGTAGTTCTTCGGGAGGAAACCTGACATGGCGATGAAAAAAGCCACCAAGAAGAAGGCAGCAGTGAAACGTTCAACCACAACCAAGAAGGTCGCCGTGAAGAAAAAAGCGGCCACCAAAAAGAAGGTTGCAGCTAAGAAGGCAACCACTAAAAAGAAAGCCGTCGTAAAGAAGACCGCTAAGAAAAAGACAGCTTCGAAGAAGAAAGTCGCAAAGAAAAAGGTTGCCGCAAAGAAAAAGGCCGTCCCTAAAAAGAAGGCCGCTGCAAAGAAGAAGGCCACTCCTAAGAAGAAGGTCGCTACAAAGAAGAAGGCCGCTCCTAAGAAGAAGGCCGCCGCAAAAAAGAAAGTAGCGCCGAAGAAGAAAGCCGCTAAGAAAAAGACCGCCACCAAGAAAAGTCCGGCGCGTCCCAGGAAAGTGACTCCAAGAAAGAAGAAGGTGGTCACACCCTGACAGGCCCTCAAAAACAAACCCCGAGGGTGTTCAAAACTCTGTGTCAACCAGATGTCACAGTGCCATGTGGTCTTCTAGCCGCCCCTCAAAATGTATTGCCAGTTGTGACAG
>JBEVVH010000053.1:0-19104 GCA_040507245.1 Candidatus Thiodiazotropha sp. | reverse complement strand
TGCGAAGGCAAATTGTAGAAGATGATAAAAACAGGTTAAACCGACGCACTGAGAGCCTGCACCACCCGAAGGCACAATGATGCCGATAGCCTGATCAGGACAGTGTGTACGAATGCTCATCGAGGCCCAAGGTCCCAAGTACCTTACAAGGAGGCCGGATATACGGCAGCAAACCTATCCCTGACATCAACCACAAGATGCCTTGCAAATGGGGAGGAGACCATATACGGGTGAAGCAACGCGTAACCCGGGAGAGCATCGCGCCGTGGCTTCCCGGGTTCCGCTGCGCTGCACCCGGGCTACCCTCTATTTGAGAATAGATCCGGGTTTTCCGGATCAGGCTGCGTACAGTGCCTTTGCCGCCTGGGCCGCCCGGGCGTCCTCCTCGGAATAGGCCTTGCCGGACCACAGCATTTCGTAGGCGATCTCCTCATTGCCGTTCTCACAGAGTTCCAGAACCCGTTCGAACAGTGGTTGGAAGGTATCGCTGCGATGGGATTGCTCATGATCCTCAAAACTGTTCCAGAAGGTGACGATCATGGCCTCCTTGCCGGCCAATCCGCTCTCCACCGCCTGCCCGATGGTCGACCCCTCGTTGGAGATCATACCGCTGTTCAAGGCCACGAAGCCGCCGACGAATCCGGTTTCGGAGTGATAGGTTTTGACATTTTCACACAGCTCAGCGACCCGCTCCTGCAGATCATCGACCGTATAATCGGGTTTCAGAATGACCCGATTCACCGTGACAACGCCATTGTAGGGGAAGTTCGCAATCAAACCATTCATGGGACAACTCCTGCTTTATCAGTTTATTCGAATATTCTGACTGTTTTGCTCAGGAATTGTTCCGTGACCGATTTGGCGCGCTACCCGACACTTTCTGGGGAATTGAAGGATTCAGTGAGAAGATTGTTTGAAAGGCAGAATCACGCCTTTCTTAGCCATGCTCCCTGCAGGTTCCGCGCGCTTGCTCAATAATTCCAGGGCTGCGGGAAACTCGCTCATGATTCGGCGATGCAGATCCCTGCCACCTTCCCGGTAGTGCACCAGATCGATGCTCACCGGTTGCGACAGGGATTCACGGGACGCTTGAGCGGGAAACTGCCAGGCAATCACGATCAGGCGACCGCCCTCTCCATCCTGAACTGCGTAACCGCCATGCTGATCCACGAAAATGACCTCATCACGATCCACCACGGCGAGAAACTGCATACTGCGGATCGGCACGAACACATGCTCGAAATGAGAGTGGTTGCGCAGCAGACTGAACAGGTTGAACAGCGAAGCCGGGATGGTCAGGGTCTCCCGTTCCCGCTCGAGCGGGCGAAAGAAGGTCTCACGAGTGATGTGGTCACTCATTGCCCGCCGGTCTGACTGATGACCTTGAGGTTAGTCATCGTCTCCAAGTTCCGGGTCCCAACCCAGTGAACGTGCCCGCTGCACTGCCTCGTCGTATATGCGCCGATGTTTCTCCTGCAACTCGGGCGGCAGTGCGGAGACGCGATGCCCGTATTTCTCCCACTCGCGAAACACCTGGTCGTAGAGTTGCTCGATCTGCCCTTTCGTCCAGCCTTCGCAGGTTTGTGTCTCAGGAATCAGGTCGAAAAGCCAGCCGTCACGTATGATATTGCCGGTCGGGTTCATCGCACCCTGGATATCCTTATCGATACCGGGATATTGTTTGTCTCTGCTCATGCATTCACTCAAAGCTGTGTGGGACGGACGATCTTTTGGAATTGTAACAACAGATTTTCCCTCGGGAACAGTTTTTCTGACGGGTCCGCCGGGAACATGAATTTTTCAAGGTTTATCATTGATAAACTCTGGGAATACCCAGCAGGTTTGGCCGCCACCGGCGCTCGCTGGGAAACCTTATATATGTATAATTGACTGCTTTTAAGTCCCAACCGATCCCGTTACGCATGAAACAGACCGACGACCTTCGTATTAAAGCCATCATGGAACTGAGCCCTCCGGCACAGGTACACCAGGAACTACCGATTTCTGAACAGGCGGCAGAAACCGTATTCGAGGCCCGCCAGGCCATTCATCGCATCCTCCATGATGAGGACGACCGGATGCTGGTCATCATCGGTCCCTGCTCGGTGCACGACCCGGAAGCGGCACTCGACTATGCCCGGCGGCTGAAACCGGTGCGTGAGCGTCTGAAGGGTGACCTGGAGATCGTCATGCGGGTCTATTTCGAGAAGCCCCGGACCACTGTCGGCTGGAAAGGCCTGATCAATGATCCGACCCTGGATGACCGCTTCGAGATCAACACCGGTCTGCGGCTTGCGCGAAAACTGCTTCTGGACATCAACGAACTGGGTATGCCCGCGGGCACGGAGTACCTGGACCTGATCAGTCCTCAATACATCGCCGACCTGATCAGCTGGGGCGCGATCGGCGCCCGCACCACGGAAAGCCAGGCACATCGCGAACTGGCCTCCGGACTCTCCTGTCCGGTGGGATTCAAGAACGCCACCAATGGCAGCATGCAGGTCGCCTTGGACGCAATCCGCTCCTCATCTCGCCCACACCACTTTCTCTCCGTCACTAAAGAAGGCAACTCAGCGATCTTCTCCACCCACGGCAACCCGGATTGTCATGTGATACTGCGTGGCGGCAGCCGCCCCAACTACGACTCCGAGAGCATCAACATCGCCTCCGAGGAGATGGAGAGTAACGGCCTCAAGCCCCGCCTGATGGTCGATTTCAGTCACGCCAACAGCCGAAAACAACATGCCCGGCAACTCCTGGTCGGAAGAGACGTGGCCAGCCAGGTGGCGCGGGGTGACAACCGCATCATGGGCACAATGATCGAAAGTTTTATTACTTCCGGCCGACAGGATAGAGTTGAAGGCCAAGCGTTGACCTATGGCCAAAGCATCACGGATGCCTGTATTGGTTGGGATGACAGCGTACCTCTGCTGGAAACCCTTGCTGAAGCGGTGCGAGAACGGCGCAAACAGAGCAACGAAACGTTTTGACTATGATCGGATTGGCCGCTGAGCCTCCAATACATCATCTCACGGCCCTCCCGAACGGGGAGTTCCGAACGGATAAACGACAAGTTCCTACGGATTTGTAACAGGACCGTACACTATGCCAGAAGAAGCGATAGAGTTACTGGTTTTAGGAAACACGACATCGGAAGTAGAGACCTATCTGAATGCCCTGCGTAACCAGGGTATAGCGGCTCATGCTTCGATGATCGCACACGATACCGACGCTCTGAGCGATGAACTGAAGAAAAAGAGACGCCTGGATCTGCTGATCTACACCGTCGAGAGCGATGCTCTGGAGACCAACAAGCTGCTTGCCTTGCTGGGCGTCATCGGTTCCGCAACCCCTGTCATAGCGGTATCTGAGGCCCCTACCGGGGAACAGCGTGTTGAACTGATGAGTCAGGGAATCACGGACCTGGTCGATCACGATGATCTGTCCCACCTGGTACAGGTCATACTTCGGGAATACAAAAACGTCAAGAACCTGTGCCGTCTGCAGCATGTCGAACGCAACCTGGAAGAAGCCGAGGAGCGCTGTGACACTTTGACCGAAAGCTCCCGTGATGCGATCGCGTATGTGCATGGGGGGATGCATGTCACCGCAAACCGCGCTTACCTGGAGTTGTTCGGGCTGGCCACCGAGGATGAAATCGAGGGTCTGCCGATCATGGACATGATTGCCCCCTCGGAACATGCCGAGTTCAAGAAACTACTGCGCAAGCTGAGTGCCGACAGCGAGCACACCAGCGAGATGAAAACCACCTGTGTACGCAGTAACGGCAGCAAATTCGGCGCTGAACTACATTTCACACCCGCGAGTATCGATGGCGAACCCTGCACGCAGGTGATAATCCATGATCAATCGATTACCCGTGAGGTTGAGGAGAAGCTGCGGCTCCTAAGCACCCAGGACGTTCAGACCGGGCTCTACAATCGGCAGTATTTCCTATCCCACCTCGATGAAGAGATCCGGCGCATCACCAATCAGGGACAGAACCCACAGACCCTGTATTACGTTACCCTGGATAACTTCACGGATATTCGCAGCAAAACCGGCATCAAATCCAGCGATGCCCTGTTGCTCGAAATCGCGGGTATGCTGCGCACCATAGCCACCCATCAGGACACCCTGGCCCGCTTTGGTGATCACACCTTCACCATCCTCTCCGCCGAACAGGACCGATCCACCATCGAAAAGATCTCGCAACGCATTTGCGATGGCATCGAGGCCAAATACCTGACCGAGAGTGCAGTATTGGTGTTGCCTTTTCATCGGCGGATTTCGCAAATGGCAACGACTTTATCACCCAGGCCTACCATGCCTGCGAACAGGCCCGATCCCAGGGTGGTAACAACTATTTCATCGCCGACAGCCAGATCGTTCAGGGTTCCGACGAACCTTCCGGAGAGGCCAACCTGGATCGGCTGATACGCTATGCATTTGACCAGGATCACTTCCAACTGGTCTACCAGCCCATTGTCAGCCTCCACGGCGACACCCGGGAAAACTATGCAGTCACCGTTCGCCTGCTGGATGAAAACAAGGAAGCGATCCAGCCCGATCACTTTCTGAGCAAGGTGGATGAAATCGGACGCATGCCTGAATTGGATCGGTGGGTGATAAGACGGGCCATCGAAGAAATTGCATTGCAGCGCAAAAAAGGCAAGAAAATCAATTTCCTCATCAGTATTTCGGGCCGCTCACTGGAAGAGGACACGCTGCTGTTGTTCGTCTGCGACTGCCTGCGGGATTATGAGGCAAAGGGTTCCTGGGTAACCTTCCAATTCAACGATACGGATGCGAGAACCCACCTGCATCAATTGCAGAAATTCGCGGAAGGCCTGAAAAAGATCAAATGCAAGATCTGTATCGATCATTTCGGATTGGCCAAGAAGCCGGAAGCCATTCTTGGCAGCTTCCCCATCGGCTTCATCCAGTTCGACAGTTCATTTCTTGCTGATCTTTCCAGCGACCAGGACAAGCAGGACAAGCTCAATCACCTGAATGAAGTGGTTCAGGAGGAAAACATCAAAACCATTGCTTCGGGGGTGGAGGAAGCCAACAGTCTGGCCATTCTCTGGTCGATTGGGGTGAACTACATCCGTGGTTATTTCATCCAGGAACCCTCGCCCTCCATCGACTACGATTTCACAACCGACTGAACGGTTAGCAGAGGCTGCGGATACCAGGACTGACTACCGGAGTGGTCTCTCTGGCGGCCCGTTACCAGGGCATGAAATTGTTCCAGAAGGTCATCGGACGCGAGGCATCATGAATATTGTGATTCATGGATTGCATGCCGCGCTGGATGTTGTATGTGGTATGCGTCATGGTCTTCATGGACTCTTCCATGGAATCCATGCTGGCAAGCATGGGTTCCAGAGTGCGCACATCCTGCGCCATGGATTCCACGCTCACTGCCATGGTCCGCACGTTGGCCGAAAGCTGACTGACGCTGTCGGTCATGCTGATCAGATTACTCGACATGACATTCATGTTGGAGTCCACACTCAGGGCAAGGAAATGAACGTCTTTGGCGAGGCTGAAGATCAGGTAGAAGCCGTACGCGGCCAGGAGGATAAAAGCAAACAGGGAAGGATAGACCACCAGTTCCCAACGTCGGGCGCTGGTTTCGAAAGCCTGGGACAGGCGATCCATGGATGACTGCCCTTCCTTGATCTCATCAGCGACATCCATTTCATCCAGGTCATCACTCAGGAGTCTATCGTCTTTCTTGTCAGTCATAGGTGTTTGACCCACATTGCCTCTGCACATTACTACATGATGAAAATATTAGCATAACAATCACTTATAGCAATTAAGGGATTTTTATATGCTAATATTCCCGGGTTGAGCTCAACCACCATTTGCCCTGTTGTACAGGACCATCGTCGCATGACGACCGCCGCAGAAACGATCTCCATCGTCCTCTGCTTGTTGCTGCGGAAAAACTTTGATTACAAGTGGTTACTTGTAAACAGGTTTAACTGCAGATGTCCTTAAAGTGCGAGCGTCTCGGAGCACCTGGTGAAACTGACGCAACCCTACCAATATCCCAGATTAAGGCCATGAGATATACCACATATTTTACATGGTTTAATCAGTCTAACGCACTATCCCATGTCCGTTCGATACAGCCCGGTATGAACAGCGGTCAAAATTCCCCGGTCGCACCCCGGTTCATGATGTCCAGGATATACTCCTTGACCTTGATAGCTTCCTGCTTGAGCTCGGGCGGCAGAGGTTCACCGCCATAGATCATCATGTCCATATTGAGGGTAATCAGCCACAGCTTTCCATCCGCATCCTCGAGCAGGGTGATCCGGCAAGGCAAATAGGCCGAAAAGGCATCGGAATAGTCGAGCATGTTGGCTGCGGTCAGGGAGTTGCAGAACAGGAATATTTTCACGAAACGGTAGTCGCTGCCCCGTTTTGCCTCAATATCCTTGGAAAGCGGAAGTTCACCCACATTCGACATGTTGTGCTCGTTGGCGACGAATTTCATGGTCTCCTCCACATCTTCCGCGGTGAGATCCTCATTCACAGGGACTTTCCAGATGCTGGCATCGGCCGCACTCTTGGTATCGACCACTGCTTGGGCAAACTCCTTGAATACCCCAGGCGCATCTGGGTCGAAACCTTGCACGACCCCTTGATACTTCACATAACCCACACCGGCCCCGATCACTGCCAGTAAACCGATCAGCGCCAATAGATTGCGTATCATCCCCATGATTGTCTCCAGTATCAGTTTTCGTTTCAGCGAACCGGTTACTTTGCCGGCTCTGTGTTTTTATTTTCGCGTACCGCCACAGTGATCACTGCGAATCCTGACGCCTTGTTTATTGTGACTTTTTTGATCTGCCTGAGCACCATAATCGGTAATCTTCAGGAGTTCAAGAAACCCCGAATGAGACGCCCTTGTGGACCTGAAGCTGTGACCACATTAATCCTGAGCGACATAATTCGGGTACAGCGCCGCTGTCAGAGCATAGAACTCTTTGCTGCCCTTTCCCCGGGGATCCAGCTCAAACACCGCCAGGCCTTCACTGAAAGAACGACGAAAAACCGTTCTCTGACAAAGCCTGTGTTTGATGAATCGCACGTCTTGCAGGGTAATCAGGGCCGCAGCGGCTTCATCGGATTCACGAATTGCATGATGGGTGTCGGCACGATTGATGAAAGCCAGCAGTTCCGGTCGCTTCCCATCCACCGCTTCATCGAGAAAGCGGATGAATCGCTGCGTTGACCAGATATCCGCCTGGGAGGGTGGTACCGGCATGATCACCCGGTCTGCGATTTTCAGGGCATGTTTGAGAGCGGCGATGTCTGAAGTACCGACATCGATCAGCACCTCGTCGTAACCCTCGAGTTTCTCTTTATCCAGGGCTTTGGCGTCCTTGATCTTCAGAAAAGGCTCGTACCCCTCCTCCGTCCGCACTTCAGAAACATCGCTCAAGGTTGCCTGGGGATCCGCATCGATGGCCAGCACATCGGCCTCTGCCATCTCCAACCATACAGCCAGATTGAAAGTGACCGTACTCTTGCCAGATCCTCCTTTCAGACTGCCGATTACCGTAATCATACACTCCCCTTTATTATTTTCGTGTGGACCGGGGTCGGACCTCGGGGTCCGATGCCTTGCTTACCCACCGGTATCCCTATCCCTTCATACCGGTTCCGCGGACCCGCCCGATCACGGGTCCATGCCGTCAAATCTGTTCCGACCGATGCCGGCTTGAATTAGTCGCCGGTCCAGTGCTGTGTGACCCTGGGCCACTCTTTGCTTTCCACCAGTTTGTACCAGGCACCCTCGCCATCGGAGCGCCCGTCGTACCAATCGACGCCATAGGGATTCTGAACCACTCTAGGTGCATCTGCGTTGTTGTAGGGCGCCAATGGTGGCGGAACCGCCCGACTGAGACGCTGAGCCCCCCATACCGGTCCCCGCCCCATCCAGGGTTCATACTGACCGGGATAACCGGGCTGCGGTACGCTGCGGGCGCTCAGCCGCCGCTCAAAACTTCGTTCGGCATCCCGTGGACGCCAGGCGTATTGAGGCGGATACCCCCGATAAGGACGCGGCCGGGATTCCCGGAAGACATAACCGGGTGCAGGCATGCGGCGGGCTGCGGAATAATCGGCAACGTAGCGATCAACAGGTTGCTGTGGACGAAATCTCGGGCCAGCGTAGGGACTGCCATACACGTAGCGTGACTGCGGCCGGGTTCGCGGATCCACTGAAGGCTGTGAATAGTCTGGATATCCCGCGTATGCAAAACCGGGAGGCGGCAGAGAGGGACCGGCGTAACGGGGGAATGGGGTCGGTGCTGGCGGGCGATTGTAGGGACGCGGGGCCTTTTTAACCGGATTCAGCGGTCGATAAACATACTGCCCGGAAATCTCAACCTGCATCGGACGGTAGACATATCCCGCCGGTTGCTGGACAGGCGGGTGCTGTGGCTGCACATCCATAGGCCTGAACCGATAGCGCGAAGGCGCCCAGTTCCGGTACCCGGATGCGGTCTGGACCGCATACGGACTCCCCCATGGCATAGCCGATGGGGCTAAGGGATAAGCGGGGGAATGCCGCCTGATCTGCTGGGCTTCCCGTTCTGTCCAGGGACGGAACCGGAATCCTGGGCTTGAGGGGGGCCGCCAGGTCTCCGTCTGCGGCTTTGTGTATGTGAATTGCCCCCAGCCGGGTGCGCCTTGGGGCTGACCCGGAGGTGCATACCCTTGATCGGACGACGCCTCTCCAGGCAACATCACGCCTGCCGCCAATCCGGTGATCAGAAGTGCAAATGCGGTAAATTTCATCGAGGACACCCTGTATGTTCAATCTGCGACCGTATCAGGTCTGTGAGCCTGTGTTTATTCGCACTTGGCCGGGACACACGCCAGATTGTTCGTTCTCCAGTTAATTAGGACAGTTTAGCGGCAAAAGACCTATGGAAAAACCATCTTTGAACGATTTTTTGGCCCGATTTGATCACGACTCCAAGCCAGTGGAATGGTGATCGAATCAGTTGTGAAGCGGCCGAAACAGGGTGGGTGGGTAGAGTTCGGTGAACTCCGGATCTGGCCTGAAATTCCGCGTCGGGTTTTCACTCACCGGAGGCAACCGTTTATCAGGCCTGAAACGCAGGCTTTGCTGGCCCGTCAACGCAGTCCCTCCGGGCATTATCGGACCATAAGACGGGTCAGCCAGATCCGCGCTTCGACGCACCTCATTCTGGTGATCCGTATTGCGCTTACGAACCTTAACCTGCTCATTCGGCGTCAGTGGACGGAAACGGTACCCTTGATGGTGCGGGGTGATGTTGTGACGCTCTTCGACAGGACGGTAGACACCCCGTGGAAGGCCGTAGGGGGTGTCCGTGTAATCCTGATATTGAGGAGGACTTGAGAGACGGTCCTGGTAGCTCTGAACAGAATCACGAGCCTGTTTGGCCACCTCATCCTGGTCCAGTGGCCGCCAGCGATCAGGTATTCCGGCAGCACTGTATGAACGGTTGCCCTGCGACGTGTCATAACCGTAATCCGCTGCCAGCACCATACTGCCTTGGGAGATCGATAACCCCAGCAGAACCCAACCATATACCGATGCTTTGATCGACAAACCGATGTACTCAGATGATAGTGAGGGTAACAGCGATTTCCGGCATTCCTCACAAACGAGCCGGACACCTGAAACCTGGCCGATACAGCCGACCAATTTCATACCAGTATCCAAGTATAGACCACAACAGCAAACCTACATTTCACAGAAGTGCTAAAAAACGTACTTGGGCGGGTAAAGGATTTCATTTGCGAACCCAGGCTGGTTCCACATACGGGATCTCACGGCTCGCACATCGGCTCTGCTCGCTGTCCTAGGTCCTGTTAACAGGCCCTAGTAGAACTGGAGAGGGAATGAGGATGAAACGCGGACCGCGACCACCGGGCAATACCCGATGGTCAAAGCGGACCTGATGACAGAACCTACTTGAGGCGAATGCCTCGGCGCGCCGGTTTCTTGCGCACCGGGAACGGCGCAACGTTGCTGATGGACTTCTTCTTCGGGGTGGTGGAGGCCACCGCCGACTTGTGCTCTCCATTTCCTTTTGGCTTAGGAGATGGCGCTGTCTTCTTCACTCCATTGTCGTTACTGGCACGAGCGGTTTTTTGGCTGCCGTTGCCTTTGGCCTCGTGGGTCGCAGCCTTTTTCTTGGCCGCAGCCTTTCGCAGTGTCGAGGGCCGTTTTTTCGCTTTCGCTGCGGGGGGAGGTTCTACTTTGGTTTCGCCCTGGACCAGAGGTGGAACGGCCTCTTCCGCCTTGACCTGAGGTTCGGCTTTAGACTCGTCAACCCGGCCCTGCCCCGTATCGGCTGTTACTTGTGTCTTCTCTGCCGGATCGGAATCGACCGCCGCCGCCGATTGCTGCGTTTGAGGAATCGGTGACGCAGGCTCTGGGGCTTTCGCCGCAGCCGCTTCAGCGGACTCTTGCTGCACCTTGGCAACCGTTGATTCAGACTCCGCAGAGGTTTTCGGCAACGCCGATTGGGCAGGCCTTTCAACATCTGCCGGGGCGGTGGCAAGGGAATCTGTATACCCACCGGAATCAGCTCCCCCACCAGCAGGCCCACTGCCTGCGGCACCACTGCCAGGGGTTCCACCGCTCACATCACCGGCAGCGGGCGGTACCCGCCCGGTCTCTGGAGCACTCGGCTGTTTGGCGGATTTAAACATCTGGCCCAGCAGCAGAAACAGCCCCCGAATCAGATAAAATATAAGGGTAATCAGGCTAACAAGCTTACTCCAAAGAGCCATCATCCAGGAGGACTTGCGCGGGGTCTCAGTGAGAGGCGCCTCACGGCTTTCAGATGCCTCCCGGCTCTCGGCCAACGCTTCCATGACTTCAGTCTGATCCATGCCGGAGGAGAGCATGGCTACCTTGCGAATGTCTTCGCTGGCCGCGATACAGCCCAGGGGAATCACAATCAGAGTCAACACTGTGGAAACCAGCACGCCCGAAGCCAGTGAGATCGCCATGCCCTGGAAGATCGGATCGAAGAAGATCACAGAAGAGCCACACACCAGCGCAAAGGCTGTTATGAGGATGGGACGGGTACGCGTCTTACAAGCCATGATCACGGAATCGACCACGCTGACACCCTGCTGAACCTGGTGTATGGAGAAGTCCACCAGCAGGATGGAGTTGCGCACGATGATACCGGCCAGGGCAATCCAGCCAATCATCGAGGTGGCGGTGAACTCGCCGCCCCACCCGGCCTGGAAAAACACAAAGTGGGCGGGAATGATTCCCAGCAGGGTCAGGGGAATGGGCGCCATGATCAGAGCGGGGATACGGAAATTGCCGAACTCCCAGACCACCAGGATGTAGATCAGCACCAACGCAACGGCGAAGGCCGCGCCCATATCCCGGAAGGTCTCATAGGTCACCGTCCATTCACCGGCCCATTCGATGGCGCTGACGGCATCGTGATCCGGCGGTCCGATCCACTCTGATGTAAGTGACACGTTGTCCGGGGTCCGGTAGTCCGCTTCAGTCAACAGATCCTGCACCTGCAACATCCCATAGACCGGTGCCGCGAGTTTGCCACCGACTTCAGCTACCACATATTCCACCGGGCGCAGATCCTTGTGATAGATGATCGGATCTTCGTAAACCTGTTCGAAGCGGCCCAGCTCGCGTAATGGCAGGGTGATTCCGGTGCTCGACTGAATCGGCAGGTCTCCCAGACGGGTGATCTCGGAACGCTCAGCAAGGGGCACCTGCATGGTGATGTTGATGGGTTCGTGCCCGGCGCGCTGTTTGACATCTCCCATCGGAGCACCGCCCAGGGCCATGGCCAGATTGCGGTTGATGGTATCCACTGAAATGCCACGGCGCACCGACTTTTCCGTATCCACGTTGAAACGCCAATACTGGAAGGGGTCGCGCATGTAGTTATCCACATCACGCAGACTCTCTGCCTGCTTGAATAAGCCGGTCAAATCCTCGGCCACCTGACGCCTCACCTCGGGGGTCGGCCCATGAACCTCGGCCACCACTGACTTGAGCACCGGGGGACCCGGCGGCATCTCCACCACGGATATCTTCGCATCGCTCTCCTTTGCCATGCCGGAGAGCATCTGCCGGGCCTGGACGGCAATCTGATGGCTGGTGCGCTTGCGTTCCGTCTTGTCCAGCAACTGCACCTGTACTTCGGCCTGCCAGGGATCACTGCGCAGGTAGTAATGGCGCACCATGCCGTTGAAATCGAACGGGCGGGCCGTGCCGGCGTAGACCTGCACCGCGGTCACTTCAGGCAAAGCTCGTACCTTTTCGGCCATCCTGTGCGCCAGATTGGCGGTTACCGGCAGCGCGGTGCCTTCCGGCATGTCGACCACCACGGAAAATTCGGGCTTGTTGTCCAGCGGCAGCATCTTAACCGCCACCCATTTGAAGTAGAAAAAGGTACAGGTGAGCAGGAAACTGCCCCAGAGGATCAGTTTGAACAGGCGCGCCTTGCGCCGGGACTCAATCAACGGCATCAGCGCGCCTTTGAACAGCCGCTCCAGCCATTGCGCCTCTTTGTGCTCCCGCTCTCCCGCAACCTCAAGATAGCGCATGCTCGGCTTCAGCCAGTGGGTCACGGTCAGGTAGGGGGTGAACACGAACGCGGCAAACAGGGAGATGAGCATGGCCATCGAACCCAGGGCCGGAATCGGTTCCATGTAGGGCCCCATCATGCCTGAGACGAATCCCATGGGCAGCAATGCGGCGATAACGGTCAGCGTGGCGAGAACGGTGGGGTTGCCCACTTCACGCACTGCATCCACGGCGGTAGCGACCTGGGTATGCCCCTCCTCCAGCCAGCGTCGGTAGATGTTTTCCACCACCACGATGGCGTCATCCACCAGGATACCGATGGAAAAGATCAGGGCGAACAGGCTCACCCGGTCGATGGTATAACCCATCACCCAGGCACTGAAAATGGTCATCAGCAGCACCACCGGGATAACCAGTACCACCACGATGGCGGGGCGCAAGGCACGGAAGGCGAACAGCACCAGGAGAAACACAAACCCCGTAGCGACAAACAGCTTGAAGATCAGCTCCTTGACCTTGTCATCCGCAGTCTTGCCATAGTCCCGGGTGATGCTCACCTCAACGTTGTCCGGGATCAGGGTGCCTCTGATCTGCTCCACCCGATCCTTGATCGCATTGGCTACCGTGACCCCGTTGGACCCCTCTTTCTTGGCAATCGCCAGAGTCACCGCCGGAACCCCGTCCGCCTTGATGTCCAGGTCACTGGCCGCACCGGTGTAGTATCCCACCAGCTGTTTGGCATCTTCCGGACCCTGTTTGACCCGGGCGATTTCATGCATGTAGACCGTCACGTCATTATGGGTACCGACCGGTAGCCGGTTGATGTCGTCCACGGTCTTGAGGAACGAGCCGGTGGTGACGTTGAACTGCATGCTGCTGGCTTCCACATTGCCCGCCTGCTGTTCGCTGTTCGAGTTCTGAATCCGGCTCGCCACCTGATCCAGACTGATGCCATAACCGGCCAGCCGTTCCGGCATCAGTTCGATGGTGACCTGCTCGCGGCGGCCGCCGACCACGAAACCGTTGCCGGTATCGGGCAACTCCTTGAGGGCCTGCAAGACATCATGCCCGAGCATGCGCAACTGGCCGTCGTCCACATCCGGCACCCCGTCCCGATCCATGTCCTTCGACCAGAGGGTAAGCGTAACCACCGGCACGTCGTCGATACCCTTGGCTTTGACCAGGGGCGGCATGACGCCGGGCGGAATCATGTCCATGTTGGAATCGATCTTGTCGTTGACCTTGACCAGGGAGGGGCCCATCTCCTCACCCACCTGGAATTCCACTGTCACCACACCGCCGCCGCGCTGGGAGGCGGAGTACACATGTTTCATGCCGGGGATCTCCGACATGATGCGTTCCAGCGGTTCGATCGCCAGGGCCGAAACCTGATCCGCGGCTGCTCCCGGGTACTGGACGAAGATGTCCACCATGGGTACGGAGATCTGCGGATCCTCCTGTCGCGGCGTGATCACCAGCCCCAACAGGCCCATCAGCATCATCGCCATGAATAGGAGCGGAGACAGGGGAGACTGTATGAAGAATTTAGCGGTTTTACCGGCAATGCCCAGATGCACTTCCTGATCGGATCCATGGGTGCTGGGCAGGGTATTTTGGTCGTTGTTCTGACTCATAATTGATCCCGTTACAATGCCATCCGGCCGGCTTGGTACCTTGTACCCTAGAGTGAATTCAGTGTGACTTCAGGCAGTGCACCGCGAGAAATGCAATTGCGCCGCCACGCGGATCAATTCACGTGGCGACGCACAGGCATCCTGGCATCCTGGCATCACACTACCCGGGTCTTCCGCGCATCAGCGCTGCGGCGTGGACCATCCCGAAGTGACGTCCGGGGGTGGATCCCGAAGCACCCGCTCACCGGCCTGCAAGCCGGACAGCACCGTGCTGTAGCCACCGGGAAGTTTTTCACCCAGGCGAATCAACCTGAGCGTCGGACGACCGTCCTCCCCTTCGACATAAACTCCGGGAAGACTCCCGTTGTAGCGGATCGCGGTGTTGGGGATTACCGGACTGGCCCGGGTGGGCGCGTTGAAGTCAGGCACCAGCACTTTCGCGTACATGCCCGGGGCGGAAACTCCCTGAGGCAGATCGAACTTGATGGTCACGGTATGCCGCTGGGCATCCGCCATGGGAAAAATCTGCGCCACCCGCACCGGGACCTCCCGGTCGCCCACATCGAGTTCGGCACGCAGCATCATGCCTTCGTTCAAACCCGGACGCAGCCGTCCCGGTACGTCCACGACAATCTGCAGATACTCCACGTCCGCATATTTCAGCAGGGGCTGGCCCGGTTGCACGGTATCCCCCACCTCGACAAATTTCTTCATGATCACCCCATCGAAGGGGGCCAGGCTCTTGGTGTCCCGCAACTTGGCATCGATCGCCTGAATCTCTGCCTGGACCCGCAGGATGGTATTCTGAGCCTGCTGAATGTTGGTGCGCGAGGAAAAGATATCCGCGCTGCGCTCGGCCGTATGATCCCGATCACCAAAAGTATCCTCGAAAGGACGGGTGAACATCTGATCGAACAGATTCGGAACGCCCATGCCCCCCATGGAGGATTTCGACTTGGGCGAATAGAGCTCGCGGTTGTACTGAACGCCCGCGTTGCGCAGCTGCGCATCGGCATTCGCCAACTGGGCCAGGGCAGCCTGGCGCTTGGCCATCAGCTCATTGGAATCCAGTTCCACCAGAAGGTCTTCGTCTTTGAAACGATCCCCCTCGATACCGGCAAGATAATTGACCCGTCCCGGCATCTGAGCCGAAAGCGTCACTGCTTTATAAGGAACGACCGTACCGCCCAGGGAGACATTCGGAACACCCTGTCGTTGTTGAACCACGTAGTACGTGCCGCCGGTCGTGTTCGGCTGAGCCTGTACGGCACCTGCACTCATGACACAAGCCAAACAGACGCTCAGTACCATCGTCTTGAATCTAAATCCCATCTTTCGCTACTGCCCAGTTTTGAAATTCGAGGAAGTATAACTCCGCAAATCGGGCACTCAGACCCGTCCCATCACGGAGAAACTCTTGATGAAAGGCCCCGCCATACGGGGGTCTTTGATCATGGCGGAATAGTCACCTACGACAAACTTCATCTTACGAGAGGTGAACGCCATACCGAGCCCCATCACGCCCGGCGGTTTGGCCATCCACTTCCGCCACTGGTCTTCCGAGGCCCGGATATCCCAGTTCAGGGCCTGGCCGCTGTAGGCCTCACCTTTGCTCGCCTTGCCATTCTCCACGGTCAACACGCCCATGGGCGCGGAATCACCGTCGAAGCCATAGCCGATCACGCTGTTGAACCCGATGCTGGCCAGAGCATCAGATAACTCCGGTTCAGCGTTCCAGTGGGATACGAAATCATTCATCCAAGCTTCGGAAAACAACTCTGCCATCTCGATCTCCTTTGATTAGTTTTTCTTTTAGGTTACAGATGAAATCTAACCCTAATTGAGAGCGTCTCAGTATCCATAAAGCCCCCCCTCATTGCAACCAAGGAATTTAGTGAGAAAGCCTATAGAATCATGTAGTTAAGTAATTTAGCGGATAGTTAATTACCATTTCCAATCAATAAGATATGGGATTTTATACCCCAAATTTCGAACATTATTTTATCCGAATATTCAATATAACTTTTTTAGAATTTCTTAACATTCGAAACCTTTAATTCACAAATCGGGAGCAAAATCTTTGGAAACAAAAAAACATGCAACCATTCCAGCCAGACATTAAGATTAACCTGCCTGGACACAGTGAGCGGAAAGAACAGAGCACGAAAACGGACGTGCATCGTGAAGGCATGACAGGCACCTTCTCGACTTGATGTTATCAGGCCGGGGCGAAAATACTACCCGAACAATCCCTATGAACCTACAAGAGGAGCAAGCCAACCATGCATCCAGCCGGACAGGTCATCGAAGCGCGTCTTCAACACCTCGAAACTCACCTGGAACAGGAAAACCCCATTCTCCTCAGTACGGTACAAAGCTTTCGCGTGCTCGACGCGGTGGCCTTTCGCATGGGACTGCTCGAGGGTGACAACTCGTTTGCCACGCAGATTCCCTGGTGGCCGTTGATCTCGATACTGGGAACCTTCTCAGCAGGCAAATCCACCTTCATCAATCACTACATAGGCACCAAGATCCAACGCTCGGGCAATCAGGCGGTGGACGACAAGTTCACCGTGATCTGCTACAGCAAGGAGGCGACGGCCCATGCCCTTCCAGGTGTCGCGCTGGACTCCGACCCGCGCTTCCCCTTCTACCAGATGTCCAACGAGATCGAAAAGGTGGCCAAGGGTGAAGGCGCGCGGATCGATGCCTACCTGCAGTTGAAAACCAGCCCCAGCCAGAAGCTGCGCGGCAAGATCCTCATCGACTCGCCTGGATTCGACGCCGACGCGCAGCGCACCTCGACCCTCAGAATCACCGACCACATCATCGGTCTGTCAGATCTTGTACTGGTGTTTTTCGATGCCCGGCATCCGGAGCCGGGAGCCATGCAGGACACCCTGAGTCACCTGATCGAACGTACCATTCACCGCAGTGACACCGGAAAATTTCTCTACATCCTCAATCAGATCGATACCACGGCTAAAGAGAACAATCCGGAAGACGTGATCGCGGCCTGGCAGCGCGCCCTGGGCGAACGCGGCCTGACCGCGGGTCGTTTCTATGCCATCTACAGCCCGGACGCCGCAATACCCATTGAGGACGAAGCCCTGCGCAGCCGCTATGAATCCAAACGGGATGCGGATCTCGGTGAGATTCACAGCCGCATGGAGGAGGTTGAAATTGAACGGGCCTACCGCATCGTGGGCGCCCTGGAAAAGACCGCCCGGGATATCGAGGAACGTTGTGTTCCGATCATCACCTCTGCGCTGCGTCAATGGCGCAAGCGGGTCCTGATCGGGGATGCGGTATTGATGGGCGGTCTGTTGCTCGCACTGCTGATCTACTCGATCAATGTCGGTTACTGGCAGGGTTTTCACTTCGCTCCACCCTGGCTCGCCCCGGAAGCGAATCCCTTCATTGCGGTGATACTGGCGGTCGTGCTGGTGCTGATCCTGGGCGGGATCCACTTCGGGGTCAGAGCCCTGGCCGCCCGCAGCCTGATCTCCGGTTTGCGAAAAAAGACAGCGGAACTCGGCATCAAGGCGAATCCGGTCAGTGCCTTTCTACGCAGCACCCGGCCATGGCGCTCAATCCTGCGCAAACATCCGGCGGGTTGGGGCCGCAAGTCCCGCAAACAACTCCGGGAGGTGCTGCAGTCCACCGATACCTACATCCAGACCCTCAACGATCAGTTCACCAACCCGTCCGGCAGTGAAAAACTGCTGCAACCCGAAACGGCGGATCGCGCCGGATCGGAAACCGATGCGCAGGATTCACTGCGCGTCGAGTCGATATAACCTTCAAGTGTCATGATGACCGCAACCCCCGTGCGAACATGGATTGTTCCGCTCCTCGCGGGTGTACTGATCGGCCTCACGGGATGCCGGGAGACCTACACCACCGAGGTCGCCACCGAGCAGAAGATCTCGGCCAATGAAGGGCGCTTCGACGGCGACCTGGATGACGAAGACCGGTTTGGCGAAGCCGTCGCCGGAATCGGCGACCTGGAGTCCGATGGCGTTTTCGATCTGGCTGTGGGTGCCCCGGGTGACGATGACGGCGGACGGGACCGTGGCGCGGTGTGGATCCTGTTCCTGGATTCGGATGACACGGTCGACGTGCAGCAGAAGATCTCCTCCGATGAAGGCGACTTTGAGGGGAATCTGGATGACGACGATGGCTTCGGCAGGTCGATCGCCGCCCTGGACGACCTCTATGGGGACGGATTCCTTGATCTGGCGGTTGGGGCGCCTGGGGAAGACGATGGCGGCGTGGATCACGGCGCCCTGTGGGTGTTGTTTCTCAGGGATGACGGCACTGTTCGGCTGTTCCAGAAGATCTCCGAAGACGAGGGCGGTTTCACAGACAATCTGAATGCCGGTGACGGCTTTGGCGCGGCAGTCGCCAATCTGGGAGACCTGGATCGCGACGGCGTGGATGACCTGGCAGTCGGCGCGCCCTGGGATGATGACGGGGGCACCGACCGGGGTGCGGTGTGGATCCTGTTCATGAATCGGGACGGCAGTGTTCGGGAATCCCAGAAGATTTCCTCCAGCGAAGGGGATCTCGATCATGATCCGCAGGACGGTGACCGGTTTGGCAGCGCACTCACGGCCATCGGAGATCTGGACGGCGATGGCGTGGTCGATCTTGCGGTGGGTAACCCCGGCGACGATGACGGAGGAACCAACCGGGGAGCGGTATGGATTCTGTTCCTCAACCGGGATGGCAGCGTATCCGGGATGAAGCGGATTTCCCACACCCGGGAGGATCAAGCGAGTCTTCGATCTCATGAAAGATTTTGGGACATCCAAGTCCACCAAAATCGATTCGATCTTTGACAGCCTATTAGTGCCCCGG
>JBEVVH010000052.1:0-19405 GCA_040507245.1 Candidatus Thiodiazotropha sp. | reverse complement strand
CGGGGCACTAATAGGCTGTCAAAGATCGAATCGATTTTGGTGGACTTGGATGTCCCAAAATCTTTCATGAGATCGAAGACTCGCTTGCGTTTCGCTGTAACGAGACTATGTCATGTCTCAAAGATGGTGATTTGGCGATATTGTGAACAGAAGCATCAGATATACGGGTTATCTCTAGTTGTCGTTATCATGATGATTGTAATAAGAGCGAAGACACCTTTTACCCGTCTTCCCAGTGATTTTCCCTTCTCTGACAGGGTTTTTGTACCCTGGATAGCCAGGGAAAACCCATATATTCTTCCCTTCTGACCCGTGCCTAACTAAAAAAGAAACAACATCATGAAAACGCCTCTGGGGAATCTCGTTACATTATTTCTATCAGCTTGGGTGCTGACCCTGCTGGGCTGTTCCTCCGCATCCCAACCGACTCAGGAGCAGGCGGATATCGACTATGACCTGGTGCTGTCCATGTCCTCCAAGGCAGTGGATTTTGACACCCAGGTTCGCCCGGTTACCGAACGCCGCTGTGTGGTTTGCCACGGTTGTTACGATGCACCATGCCAGCTCAAACTCTCCTCCTATGCGGGGATGCAACGCGGGGGTAGCACCACCCGAGTCTATGACGGAGCGCGTATTCAGGCCATCGATCCAACCCGTCTGGGGATCGATGCCAACACAACCGCTGAGTAGCGCACGAAGGGTTTTCACCCGGTACTCCCGGAAACCGTTTCGGAATCACCCAGGGAGAATTTGGAGCAGTCGATCATGTATCAGCTGTTGCGCATGAAGCAACGTCATCCGCAACCCCGTGTGGGGATGCTGCCCGACGATGTGGATGTGACACTGGATCGCGCCCAGGTGTGTGCCAGCAACAGCGGTTTCGACGAATTGGAAAAGCAACATCCGCTGTGGGGCATGCCTTACGGTCTGCCCAACCTGAGTGATGAGGAATATGCGACCCTGGTGTGGTGGCTTGCCCAGGGAGCCCCGGGCCCGCAACCGGTTGAGATCTCTGCTGCCTCACAGCAGCAGATTCATGACTGGGAGACCTTTCTCAACCAGACGGATAACAAGCAACGCCTGGTCAGCCGTTACATTTATGAACATCTGCCCCAGGCACACATCCATTTCGAGGGAGCGTCGGCGGATGAATTCTTCCGCCTGGTGCGCACGTCTTCACCGCCGGGAGAGCCTATCGCGGAGATCGCCAGCGTGCGTCCCTACGACGATCCCGGCGCTGACTACTACTACCGGTTGCAGCCCTACGAGGCCAGTCGGGTACTGAAGACCCACAGTGTCTACGAGTGGTCGCCTGCGCGCATGGCGCGTTACCGGGAACTGTTCCTGGAGCCCGGCTACACAGTGGATGTGCTGCCCGGCTACGATTCCGAACTTTCGGCCAATCCGTTCAAGGTTTTCGAGGCGATTCCGCCGATCTCCCGATACAGGTTCCTGCTCGACGATGCCCATTTCTTCATCGAAGGTTTTATCAAGGGGCCGGTCTGCCGGGGCCAGATTGCGCTCAATGTGATCGAGGACCAGTTCTGGGTGTTCTTTCTGCAACCCCGGGAGCAGTCGATCACCCTGCAGCCGGATTTCATCAACGCCTCGGTGGATTGCCTGAACCTGCCTTCCGAGAAGGGCGACGACAGTCTGCGGGTGATCGCCACCTGGCTGGACTACCTGGAACGTCAGCGCAACTACCTGACGAGCAAGAACCTGTTCCTGGAGGAGTACTTCAATTCCGAACATAAGGTGATCGATATTTACAAGGGGGTGGAGTTGGTCTGGGACGGGGAGGGCAGCAACCGCAATGCCGGGCTGACCGTGTTCCGTCATTTCGACAGCGCATCTGTGACCCAGGGTTTGGTGGGGGATTATCCGGAGACCGCCTGGGTCATCGACTACCCGCTGTTCGAGCGCATCCACTATCTGCTGGTGGCCGGGTTCAACATCTACGGCAACCTGACCCACCAGTTGACGACCCGCCTGTACATGGATTTTCTGCGCATGGAGGCGGAGAACCAGTTCCTGCTGTTCCTGCCCATGGAGCAACGTAAGGCGATTCGCGACGGTTGGTACCAGGGTTTGCATGAGAACGTCTGGGAGAATTTCGACAGCGCATTTGCCGTTACCATGGCGCTCGATACGGTCAAGGGGTACGAGCAGGAGAACACCCAGCATGAACTCTACGCTCTGCTGATGCAGCGACTTGGCAAACAGATCGTCGGTCAGGACCCGATCAACCGTTGTCATGAGGAGGATTGCGAGTCAGCGGGTTCCGCGGTCAGTCAGGAGACGGACCGCATGATGCGCCGTATCGCCGCCAAAAAGGGCGAGTCCCTGATCGTGTTTCCCGACGTCTCCTTCGTTCGCGTCAAGGTGCCCAAGGGGGAAGATCTGGTCTATACCCTGATTCTCAACAAGGGCTATTCGAACATCACATCCATGTTCGAGAGCGAGGCGCAGCGGGACCGTTCCCAGGACACACTCACCGTGGTGAAGGGGTTGCAGGGGGCCTACCCGAACTTCTTCTTCACGGTCGAGCGGGATCAGCTGGAGGATTTTGTCATGGCGGTTGAAAGTGTCGTCGACCGTGACGACTACGAGCGCTTCGTCGGCCGCTTCGGCATTCGCCGCACCAACACCCGCTTCTGGGCGGAGTCGGACTGGTACCACGACTGGATTCAGGCCCATGATCCGGTTACCGCAGGTTTACTCGACTATAATCGTTACCGTAATCGCTGAATCTGATACGACTCTGTAGCGGCCCCTGCAAAAAGGGGCCGTGGTTTTTCCGTCCCGCAAGTTACGTATCCTGGCAGGAATGCCCTGCCGGTGTTGCGGTTGTTCCGGCTGTCCAACCGGAACGTTTGTCCGGATCCGCTACTCATAGGTTTGAGGATCCACTGGAGTGCGCCATGCAAAGCCCGTTCATACAAACCTTCGATCAACTGCCGGATACCCTGCCGATCTTTCCCCTGGAAGGTGCGGTGGTGATGCCGGGCGCACAACTGCCGCTGAACATCTTCGAACCGCGCTATCTGAACATGATCGAGGACGCATTGGCGTCTCATCACCTGATCGGCATGATTCAACCCGAGGCGCGTGACAGGGCGGAGGATGACGCCGTGCACACCACAGGCTGCGCCGGCCGCATCAGCAGTTACCAGGAGACCTACGACGGGCGTATCGAGATCGTGCTCAGCGGCGTCTGCCGCTTTGATATCCAGGAAGAGCTGCCCACCACCCGGGGTTACCGCCTGGTGATCCCGGACTGGAGTCGTTTCGAGTTGGATTACGACTACCCCCATTTCGAAAAGTCGACCCAGCAGGAGCGGTTTTTCGATCGCCTGGAAGGCTATATGTCCGCCCAGGAACTGAGTATCGATTCGGGGGTGATCCACGAGATTCCCCTGGCCCGGTTGATGAACATTCTCACCACTCTGCTACCCTTGCATCATTCGGACAAGCAGGCGATCATCGAAGCCGTCTCTTACGAATCCCGTTACAACCTGCTGGTCAGCCAGTTCGAACGGGTGGGTAGCGGAGCGCCGTCCCACCTGCGTCACTGAGTATCGGGTTCACGTCATTCAACGCTAAGCCGTGCCAGCCGTGTGAGCGGGTTCGTGCCCACGGGGTCGTTCAGCATTATGGGGAATCCAATCTCGGGCCGCATCGTGAGCAGCAGCTTCCGTCCGGCCTGGTGGCTCAGGTCCGCGCATCTGCAAACCATCTGGCCCAGCCTGCTCAGGCCCCGTCGCCCCCTGGAAGTGAGTTGGGAGCGCCTGGAACTGGCCGACGGAGATTTCATCGACCTGGCCTGGCGGCGCAGCCCGGGACCCCGGGTGCTGGTGATTCACGGCCTGGAGGGTTCCCTCGAATCCCATTACGCCTTTGCCCTGCTGCGGGCCCTGGAACAGGCGGGTTTCTGCCCGGTGTTCATGCACCTGCGGGGCTGTGGCCGGGAACCCAACCGGCTGGCGCGCAGCTACCACTCAGGCGCAACCGCTGATCTGGACGAGGTCCTGCAGCAACTCGAGGCCCGGGGGGAACGCCCGGATGCCCTGATCGGAATCTCACTGGGGGGCAACCTGCTGCTGAAATACCTGGGCGAACAGGGTGCGGATGCCAAGACCCGCACCGCAGTGGCAATCTCGGTACCTTTCCAGCTCAAGACGGCCTGCCTGCATATGGAGCAGGGCGTATCACGAATCTATGGCCGCTATCTGCTCGACAAGTTGACCCGCAGCTCCAAGGAGAAAAGCCGTCAGCGAAACCTGCCGCTGCCGGTGGCCCTTCATGAGATACACAGCATCTATGAATTCGATGACCGGATTACCGCGCCGCTCAACGGTTTTCGGGACGCGGAGGATTACTACCGGCGCTGCAGCTGTGCGGGTTATCTCAGGCAGGTATTGACGCCGACACTGATCCTGCATTCCATGGATGATCCGCTGATGACCCCAGCGGTGGTGCCCGGTGCGGAACAGCTTGGCCCCGGGATCACTCTGGAACTCAGCACCCATGGGGGGCATGTGGGATTCATCGAGGGAGGTCTGCCGGGTTTCCCCCGCTACTGGCTGGAGCGGCGGGTGTGTGAATACTTGTCACAACAATTACTGGAATCCTTCAACGTCTCCTGTGCTTAGAGTCTTCCCGGGCCGACCGCATCCGTATCGGTCATTTCATGCAGAAGGCGATGGGCGCATCCCTGTATCCCATCGTGAAGGTTCATCTGCGCCGACTGGCGGATGGATAATAGCCTGATAATCCACTGTGCGTTATCTGGGCGAGGGCTCGGCTCAGTCTTCCAGCCGTTCCGGGTCGTTGCACACCAGGTAGTCGTACTGCTCCTTGGTCAGGTCGATCCGGTCCCGGCCGTTGATCATCGGCATCAGGTGCTCCTTGAAGGAGTGTCCGGTGGTCAGCAGGTAGACGTGGATGATGACGAACATGATGATCACCACGGTGGCGATGGTGTGGATCACTGCGACCAGGCCAACACTCAGGTAAGCGGACAGTTCGATCACTCCGAGACTCGACAGCAGATAGAGGATCCCAGTGATCCAGATGACCGGGAATACCACGATCTTTAGCATCAGGTAGGAGACACCCTGCAACGGGTTGTGCTTGCGCAGGATGGTCTTCTGGTAAGGGTGATGCTCGCCCTTGAATATGCCGTAGGCATAGTAGCGCGCCACCGAAAGCAGGGTCTTCTGACATTTGATGCTCAGGTTCGGGATGTAGTGGCGCAGTTCGCCGGTGGTGAACAGCCAGAAGGTGACGAACGCCCACAGCACCAGCAATGCCACCGCGACGATGCTGTGCAGGGTGACCGCAGTCTCGTAGTCGATCCAGTCGTGGGTGCCGTGGATGGCGAGCCCGGTAAAGATGAGGAGGAAGATCGACGCCGCCTGACTCCAGTGCCAGATGCGTTCGAACAGGGAAAACACGCGTACGCTGCCAGCCAGGGAAAGCGAAGCGAAGGCTGGTAGTCCCCGGTAGTCGCGAGGCGATACTGGAAACCCGACGTGCCGTAGGCGCCAAAGGGGATCCAAAGATCGCATCCGAACGCGACGTCCAGTCATTCGGGAGCTGACAACGGAGCGGTGACGAGCTTGCGAAGTCATCGCGTAGTGTCAGTGACCGGGACGGCCGGGGCACTAATAGGCTGTCAAAGATCGAATCGATTTTGGTGGACTTGGATGTCCCAAAATCTTTCATGAGATCGAAGACTCGCTTGCTGGCCGTTGAACCAGGCGTAGTGGGGGGTGACGTTCTCACCGTATTCGAAGATCCCCTTGTGGCGCAGATAGCCATGGCGGTGTTCGCCGTTGCCCTGAAGATAGTCCTCGATACCCCGCCCCATCTCGCCGCTCTTGTCCACCGCGGACCAGTCCCAACGGGTCTTGGTGGCCACCCCGCCCTTTGCGAATGCGGGGATGTGGCAGGTCTCGCAGGCGATGCGCTCGACATGCTGATTGAGGTTCAAGCCACTGATGCTGGTTTTGCTGTGAGGCTCCAGCCCGTGGCAGCTTTCGCAACTGGCGGAGTCCCGACGCTGACCAGGTTTGCCGGTGCCTTCCTTGTCCGTCGCCATCAGACTGTAGTGGCTGCCGGCCCAGTCGTGGCCGCTGGCCACATGGCATTCGCTGCAGCTGAAGTTGAGGCCGTCTTTGTCCATGTGGATGTCAACGTCCCGGCTGGGAGCGACCAGCGCCGAGGAGAGGTCGCCGTGCTTGACGTTGTCGTCACCGTCGCCGTAGAAGTGGCAGGCGCCGCAGTTCTGGCGTGACGGCAGGCCGACGTTCTGCGTCACCTCGGCCAGGTTCGCTGGCTGATGGGTTTTGCCGTCCTTGGTCACCGGCTTGTAGATCGGGTGTCCCGCACCGCTGGGCCACTTGCTGTAGCGGCCGGTGGTGTCGTGACACACCAGGCAGTCGACCTTGCTGTCGTCGGTGGCGGATGGGGGCGCCTGGCTCATGTCCCGCCAGTCATAGGAGACGTGGCAGCTGGTGCAGCGGGGTTCATTTGAGACCACGTTGCCGCAGAAGGCGTTCATGGCGTGTCGCTTGCCCAGTTGCTGGCCGGTGACTGGGTGGGTGTATTCCCAGGTGCCGTGGATGCTGTGACGCACCTCGTCCGCCGCCTGATTGTGGCATTCGATACACGCCCGTGTGACATCGGGGCCGGTGGAGAAGGGTCCTGCCAGCTCATCGAATTTGCTGTGATCCGCAGTCGAGGCGAAGGCTATGGGGCCGTACAGCATGAAAAAGATGACCCATAACCTGATCATTGAGTTTTTCATTGGTCCAGTTTTCAGTGTTCAAAGCGGGCGCAGTCTAAGGGATGAAATTCTGAACATCGTTGATTAATCACAATAACCCCAGTCAATGCATTGACTTTGGAGTGGAATGCCACAGAGGGAAGAGCTGCTGTGAAACCCAATTACGGGTGACCGGTGTTGTCCCGGGCTGCGAGCAACCCGGGGGTAATGCGTCCGGGCGCTCATTGCTGAATGGCATGGTTCTTGTAAATGAACCGGTCATGTCAATCCGCAATCAGACCAAACCCCTTCGCGTGATGCTTGTCGACGACAAGTCGGATCGGCGTGAAATGCTCGACCTCGCCCTGCGTGATGTGGACTGCATGCTGGTGGCCTGCGTCCCGGGGGACGGGGATCTTCTGTCAGCGGTGGAGCGCTGCAATCCGGACGTGATCCTGATCGATATCGAGGCTCCGGGGCGGGATACCCTGGAGAGCCTGGAGTCGGTCCAGTCCACGGTACCCCGCCCGATGGTGATGTTCTCCCAGGACGACAACAACGCCACCATTCGCCGTGCCACCCAGGCCGGAGTGAGCGCCTACGTGGTCGACGGCCTGCAGACCAACCGGGTGCGGCCGATCATCGATGCGGCGGTGGCGCGCTTTCAGCACTTCAACTTCCTGGAGTCGGAACTCAAGAAGGCTCACCGTCAACTCAATGATCGCAAGGTTATCGATAAAGCCAAAGGCATCATCATGAAACAGCGCGGTCTGAGTGAGGAGCAGGCCTACCAGGCGATGCGCAAGCTGGCCATGGACAGTGGCCGCAAAGTGGCCGAGGTGGCGCAAAACATCATCGAGGCGGCCAGCATCCTGGGCGCCTGACTGCACCAGGATGTAACAGGGCTACCACCAAGTAGGTAGCGGTCGTGATGTAAATCGGTGCGGGTCCTTGAAACCTGTTCAATTGACTCTGGGTTGGGACCGGTAGTAGGAAACAGCACCAGGAAACATTGGGAATATTCCAACTCGTTGATGCTTAACAGGTAAATTTCCGGATCCTGTTAGCTCTACTAAGTGCGGGCTGGATCTGGCACAGGGTTTGCAAAACTTCTGGCAAGGATGATCCCGGTTCAACGGCGAACCGGCCCACTAGGCGGGCCGCGTGGATCCTCCCCGAGAGATAGAATTTTCGGTCAACGTTGACCGGCAAAGGACAAAGGCGTCCATCCCTTCACGATCCTCTGATCGTGTCCGGGGGTGGGCGCTTTTTTTTTGCCGACGGGGACCTGACGACGAATCACTAATTCAGACATGAGGAGTTCATTCATGAGCAGCAAGCGCAACGATCCAAGCCGCAGGGCTTTCATCAAACGGGCCGCCCTGGCTGTCGGTCTGGCCGCCGGACTCGGCTTGAGTGCCGGCAGTGCACAGGCCGAAACCGGTTACCCGGAAAAAGAGGATCTGAAGTTCGGTTTCATCAAGTTGACCGATATGGCGCCCTTGGCCGTCGCATATGAAAAGGGCTACTTCGAGGATGAAGGCCTCTACGTGACCCTGGAAGCCCAGGCCAACTGGAAGGTGCTGCTCGATGGGGTTATCGACGGCCAGCTCGACGGCGCCCACATGCTGGCGGGTCAGCCTTTGGCGGCGACCATCGGTTTCGGCACCAAGGCGCACATCGTCACCCCCTTCAGCATGGACCTCAACGGCAATGGTATCACCGTCTCCAATGAAGTATGGGAGCTGATGAAGCCCCATGTGGCGAAGCAGGCGGACGGCAAGCCGGTTCATCCGATCAAGGCCGATGCCCTTAAGCCGGTGGTCGAGAAGTACAAGAAGGAAGGCAAGCCGTTCAAGATGGGCATGGTCTTTCCGGTCTCCACCCACAACTATGAGCTGCGTTACTGGCTCGCGGCCGGCGGCATCAACCCCGGTTACTACGCGCCGGAGAAGGGTGACATCACCGGTCAGCTGAAGGCCGACGCATTGCTCTCCGTGACCCCTCCGCCGCAGATGCCGGCAACCCTGGAAGCCGGCACCATCTACGGCTACTGCGTGGGTGAGCCCTGGAACCAGCAGGCGGTGTTCAAGGGCATCGGCGTGCCGGTCATCACCGACTACGAGATCTGGAAGGACAATCCGGAGAAGGTCTTCGGCATGACCAAGGAGTTCACCGAGAAGTATCCCAATACCACCATCCGTGTGGTCAAGGCGCTGATCCGTGCCGGCAAGTGGCTGGACGAGAACGATAACGCCAACCGTCCCGAAGCGGTGAAGATTCTCTCCCAGCCGAACTATGTGGGTGCGGACTACGAGGTCATCGCCAATTCCATGACCGGCACCTTCGAGTATGAGAAGGGCGACAAGCGTTCGGTGCCTGATTTCAATGTCTTCTTCCGCTACAACGCCACCTATCCCTACTATTCGGATGCGGTCTGGTACCTGACCCAGATGCGTCGCTGGGGGCAGATCAGCGAGAAGAAACCCGACAGCTGGTACGACCAGATCGCCAAGAGCGTCTACCGTCCGGACATCTACCGTCAGGCGGCCGAAGAGCTGATCGCCGAAGGCAAGCTAGCTGCCGGGGACTTTCCGGATTTCGCCACCGAGACCGGTTACCGCGCTCCGCAGACCGAGTTCATCGACGGCGTCACCTTCGATGGCACCAAACCCAATGCCTACATCGACAGCTTCCCGATCGGCCTGAAGGGTGCGGAGAAGATCTGAGGCTTGGCAGTAGCGGCCGGTGTCCGCAGACGCCGGTCAACCGCGTAACCCGCTCCGCGAATTTTCCTCCGGAGCGGGTTCGCAAACGGATCGAAACACAAACGCCCGTCCGCTGATAAACAAGCGGATGTCCCGAGCGGATCAAGCAGGAACAGAGACATGGCAACAGAATTGACTTCCAAAACCTTCAACCTTCCCAGGTTCGACAGAATTCTCGAACGTCTGTTCAGTGAACAGGTTGGAAAAATGTTCGCCCGAATGATTCACCAGCTGCTGGTGCCGCTGATTGCCCTGGTGGTGTTCCTGGGCCTGTGGAGCGTCGGTGCGAAGAATGTGCAGACCTCCCTGGGAGTGCTTCCCGGTCCGGCCAAGGTGTGGGAACAGACCCAGGCGCTCTATGCTGAACACAAGGCGGAGCGGGCCAAGGCGGATGACTTCTATCAGCGCATGGACGAGCGTGTCGAGAAGGCCATCGCGGCGGGTCAGCCCCAGGATCGTATCGATCGCATGCGCGAGCGCAAATACACTGGTAAAGAGACCTTTATCGATCAGATCTTCACCAGTCTGTTGACCGTGATGGCGGGTTTCCTGGTCGCCTCGCTGATTGCCATCCCGATCGGCATCGTCTGCGGTATGAGCGCAACCCTGTACACCGCGATCAACCCTCTGATCCAGATCTTCAAACCGGTCTCGCCACTGGCCTGGCTGCCGCTGGTGACCATGGTGGTTTCGGCCCTGTACGTGAGCGACACACCGATGTTCTCCAAGTCGTTTCTCAACTCGGCCATCACCGTCACCCTGTGTTGTCTGTGGCCGACCATCATCAACACCACGGTGGGTGTCTCCGGGGTGGACAAGGACCTGATCAATGTCAGCCGTGTGCTGCGACTCAACCCCCTCACCAAGACCATGAAGATCGTCCTGCCCTCGGCCATCCCGATGATCTTCACCGGACTGCGTCTGTCCCTGGGTATTGGCTGGATGGTACTGATCGCCGCCGAGATGCTGGCGCAGAACCCGGGCCTGGGCAAGTTCGTCTGGGACGAGTTCCAGAACGGCAGCTCTGATTCATTGGCGCGCATCATGGTGGCGGTGCTGGTGATCGGCCTGATCGGTTTCCTGCTCGACCGGGGCATGCTGATGATGCAGCGGGCGTTCAGCTGGGACAAGAATGCGGTACTGCGTTAACGCTGCTGCACAGCGCTATGAGTTTTGAGTTTTTAGTGTTGAGTTTTGAGTTGATGAGTTCGCTTTGCTCACGGTTTATTTCTCCCCCTCTCCCTGGCCCTCTCCCGCGAGGGGAGAGGGAAGTCACGGATGCAGAGGGGATGTAAACGGTTGGTTGTTTTGCACACGGGTTGCAGATTTCTCCACACTCGAACAGAGCGTCCCCTCTCCCCTCGCGGGAGAGGGGGATCAAAAACCATGAGCGCAGCGAATACCTCAACTAAAAACTTAAAACTCAAAACTAATAACTTTTTAAAAAGCTAGTCAGGTGTGTCAGGACGCACCAAATCAATTCAGGCGAAAGACAATGAACAGTTACTTAAACATCGACCATGTCAGCATCACCTTCCCGACCGACAACGGTCCGCTGAACGTGCTCAAGGACGTGGATCTGAAAGTCGCTCAGGGTGAGTTCATCTCGCTGATCGGACACTCCGGCTGTGGCAAGTCGACGGTGCTCAACATCGTCGCCGGTCTGCTCAACGCTACCGAGGGTGGGGTGATCCTCGAAGAGAAAGAGGTCACCGAGCCGGGTCCCGATCGTGCGGTGGTATTTCAAAACCACTCCCTGCTGCCCTGGTTGACGGTCTATGACAATGTGCGCCTGGCGGTGGACCAGGTGTTCAAGAAGACCAAGTCGAAAGAGGAGCGTCATCGCTGGACCTTGCACAACCTTGAGTTGGTGCACATGTCCCATGCGCTGGACCGCAAGCCTGACGAAATCTCCGGCGGCATGAAACAGCGTGTCGGTATTGCCCGCGCCCTGGCCATGGAACCCAAGGTGCTGCTGATGGATGAGCCCTTTGGCGCCCTCGACTCGCTGACCCGCACCCACATGCAGGACTCCCTGATGGAGATCCAGGCGCGGCTCAACAACACCGTCATCATGATCACCCACGATGTGGACGAGGCGGTGCTGCTCTCGGATCGCATCATCATGATGACCAACGGTCCCTCCGCCACGGTGGGGGAGATTCTCAATATCGATCTGCCGAAGCCGCGCAACCGGCTCGCGCTGGCCGAGAACCCGGTCTACAACCACTACCGGGCCGAGGTGGTGCGCTTCCTTCACGAACGGCACCAGAAGCCGGAAGATGAACAACCCAAGGAGGCTCAAGAACCCGCCAGCGACACCGTGGTCGATCTCTCGGCCTGGCTCAAGTCGGCCCAGTCCGGCAGCGGCAAGACCTTGGAGAAGACCCAACTCAATCTCGGCTTCATTCCGCTGACCGACTGTGCTCCGCTGGTGGTGGCCAAGGAGAAGGGTTTCTTCCGCCAGCAGGGTCTCGAGGTGGAGTTGTCCCGGGAGAACTCCTGGGCGAATATCCGAGACAAGGTCTCCATCGGTATGCTCGATGGGGCGCAGATGCTGGCCGCCATGCCCCTGGCCAGCGCCGTGGGTATCAGTGGAACCGTGCCCATGATCACCGCCATGAGTCTGGACCTGAATGGCAACGGCATCACCGTATCGAAAGCCATCTACGAACAGATGGCGGCCACGGGCGAGACGGAACTCGACACGCCGGCGGGCAGCGGCCGCGCGCTGAAAAAGGTCATCGAGGCGAACAAGGCGGCGGGGGAGAAACCCCTGATGTTCGCCACCGTGTTTCCCTATTCCTCCCACAACTACCTGTTGCGCTACTGGCTGGCGGCCTCGGGCATCGATCCCGACAAAGACATTCAGCTCTCGGTGGTGCCACCGCCACAGATGGTCAACTACCTGCAGGCGGGGGTGATCTCCGGTTTCTGTGTCGGCGAACCCTGGAACACCCTGGCGGTGTGCAACGGACTCGGCCACACCCTGGCCGCCAGCTATGACATCTGGAACAACCATCCGGAAAAGGTCTTCGGTGTGGCAGGCAGCTGGGCGGCGGCCAATCCGAATACCCATCAGGCAGTGCTCACCGCCCTGATCAAAGCCTGTGAGTGGATCGACCAGCCGGAGAACCGGGAAGAGGTCTGCGAACTGCTGAGTAAGGGACGTTACGTCAATGCGCCTCAGGAGATTCTGGAGAAATCGATGCTCGGCACCTTCCAGTTCTCTCGGGACGCGGATGCCGTGGAGCGGGCGGACTTCAATGTCTTCAGCCGCTATAGCGCCAACTTCCCCTGGCAGTCCCATGCGCTCTGGTTCCTCACCCAGATGGCCCGCTGGGGTCAGTTGCGTGAACCGGTCGATCTGAAAAAGATTGCCCGTCAGGTCTATCGACCCGAGCTCTACCGCAAGGCCGCCACCGCATTGGGTATGGAAATCCCGGGCAAAGAAATGAAGACAGAAGGCAAGCATGCGGAGGCTTGGACGATGGCGGGTGAACAGGGTGAGCTGACCCTGGGCGCAGACCGTTTCTTCGACGGCGTCAGCTTCGACCCGGATGACCCGATCGGCTACTTGGAGCAGACCCCCGTCGCCAGTCTCTCGTTTACCCTGAACGCGCTGCGTGAAGTCAACCCTTTGAATGCGGTGGGGCTTCCGGCGAACCCTGTCAAAGCAAGCCTGACCGAAGAGGCAAGTCAATGAACAAGCAGAAACTGATCCTGGTCGGCAACGGCATGGCCGGCGTGCGCACCCTCGAAGAGCTGTTGAAACTCGAGCCGGAGATGTACGAGATCACCGTGTTCGGCGCCGAGCCCCATCCCAACTACAACCGCATCATGCTCTCGCCGGTGTTGGCCGGTGAGAAGACCGTGGACGACATCGTGCTCAACAGCCGCGAGTGGTATGCGGAGCACGGCATCACCCTGCACACCGGTGATCCGGTGGTGGCGATCGACCGCAAGGCGCGCCAGGTGAAGACTGCTTCAGGGCTGAGCGCGGACTACGATCGCCTGCTGCTGGCCACCGGCTCCAACCCCTTCATCATCCCGGTGTCGGGCCACGACCTGGACGGTGTGATCGGTTTTCGCGACATCCGCGACGTGGAGCTGATGCTGGAGAGCGCCCGCAAATACAAAAAGGCGGTGGTGATCGGCGGCGGTTTGCTGGGTCTGGAAGCGGCCAACGGCCTGAAGAAGAACGGCATGGACGTGATCGTGGTGCATCTGATGGACATCCTCATGGAGCGTCAGCTCGACAAGCCGGCGGCCAACCTGCTCAAGGCTTCGCTGGAGGAGAGTGGGCTTGAGTTCCTGATGCAGGCCCAGACCGAGGCGATCATCGGTGAGCAGCGCGTAACCGGCGTGCGTTTCAAGGACGGCAGCGAGATCCCCGCCGACCTGGTGGTGATGGCGGTGGGTATCCGTCCCAACATGGAACTGGCGAAAGAAGCCGGCCTGCATTGCGAGCGCGGCATCGTGGTCAACGACACCCTGCAGACCTTCGACCCGAGGGTCTATGCGGTGGGCGAGTGCGTGCAGCATCGCAACAACTGCTACGGTCTGGTGGCGCCCCTGTTCGATCAGGCCAAGGTCTGCGCCAACCACCTGGCCCAGCTCGGCTTCGGTCGTTACGAGGGCTCGGTGACCTCCACCAAGCTCAAGGTCACCGGCATCGATCTGTTCTCCGCCGGAGAGTTCAACGAAGCCGAAGGCGACGAGACCCTGGTGCTGCAGGACCCGGCCCAGGGGGTCTACAAGAAGCTGGTGATCCGCGACAACCGCATCAAGGGTGCGGTGATGTACGGCGACACCATGGACGGCACCTGGTACTTCCAGCTGCTGCGTGAAGGCACCGACATCTCCAGCTTCCGCAACACCATCCTGTTCGGCCAGCACGATCTGGGCGATGCCGGACACGGCGAGGAGACCCGGGTGGTCAAGCTCTCGGATGACGCCGAGATCTGCGGTTGCAACGGCGTGTGCAAGGGCGACATCGTCAAGGCCATCACCACCAAGGGTCTGTTCACCCTGGACGAGGTGCGGGCGCACACCAAGGCCTCCGCCTCCTGCGGTTCCTGCACCGGCATGGTGGAAGCCCTGCTCGCCTCCACCGTGGGCGAGGGTTACGCCGCCGCGCCGAGCAAGAAGGCGCTGTGCAGTTGCACCGAGCGCAGTCACGACGAGGTGCGCCGGGCGATCCGCGAGGAGGGACTGAAGAGCATGCGCGGGGTGTTCGATACCCTGGGCTGGAAGACCCCGGACGGTTGCACCAGCTGCCGCCCGGCCCTCAACTACTACCTGCTGGCCGCCTGGCCCGGGGAGTATGAAGACGACGCCCAGTCCCGTTTCATCAACGAGCGGGCCCACGGCAACATCCAGAAGGACGGCACCTACTCGGTGGTGCCGCGCATGTTCGGCGGACTGTGCACCGCCAACGATCTGCGCGCCATTGCCGATGTCTCGGACAAGTACCAGGTGCCGGAGATGAAAGTCACCGGCGGTCAGCGCATTGATCTGTTCGGGGTGAAGAAGGAAGACCTGCCGGCGATGTGGAAGGACCTTTCCGCAGCCGGCTTCGTCTCCGGTCACGCCTACGGCAAGGCGCTGCGCACGGTGAAGACCTGCGCCGGCAAGAACTGGTGCCGCTTCGGCACCCAGGACTCCACCGGACTCGGGGTACAGCTTGAGGAGCTGACCTGGGGCTCGTGGATGCCGCATAAGTTCAAGCTGGCGGTCTCCGGCTGTCCGCGCAACTGCGCCGAGGCGACCATCAAGGACCTGGGCGTGGTCTGCGTCGACTCCGGCTACGAACTGCACGTGGGCGGCAACGGCGGCATCAAGGTGCGCATCACCGACCTGCTGTGCAAGGTTGCAAGCGAGGCCGAGGTATTGGAATACACCGGCGCCTTCGTCCAGCTCTACCGGGAAGAGGGGCACTACCTGGAACGCACCGCGCCCTGGGTTGAGCGGGTCAGCCTGGGTTACGTGAAGCAGCGCATCGTCGATGATGCGGCCGGCCGTATGGAACTTTACGAGCGGTTCAAATATAGCCAGCAGTTTGCCCAGGTCGATCCCTGGCGCGAACGGGCCGAGGGGGCCGAGGCCCACGAATTCACACCTTTGAGCATCGACCGACTGAGGGCCGTATCATGACCGATTGGATCGCTATTGCAAAACTCGATGAGATCCCGAAACTCGGCGCGCGCAAGCTGAAGACCGAGCAGGTGGAGATCGCTGTCTTCCGTACCGGCAACGACGAGGTGTTCGCCCTGCGCGACCGCTGCCCCCATCGCGGCGGGCCGCTCTCTCAGGGTATCGTGCACGGTCATACGGTGAGCTGTCCGTTGCACAACTGGAAGATCGATCTGCACAACGGCCAGGTTCAGGGGCCCGATGAGGGGTGTGTGCATACCTACGGCGTCAAGGTAGAGGAGGGGGTGGTCTACCTCAGTCTCGCTTCGGTGGAGTCGGCGGCTTGAACCGGCCAGTGTGGCAGGTGCCGGGGCATCCGGATAACCCTGCCCACTGGAGGTTGTCTCGCGCGGAGACCCCGGTCATTAATTGAGCAACGAACGAGTGATGTCCCGATGAGTCAGGCAAAGATCCCACAGCAACCCGTCAAGAGCACCTGCCCCTATTGTGGGGTGGGCTGCGGCCTGCTGATGGAGCAGGATGCGCAGGGTGGCTGGCGGGTCATGGGTGACCCGGATCATCCCTCCAACCAGGGCCGGCTTTGCTCCAAAGGCACCGCCCTGAACGAGACCCTCGACCTGGATGGCCGCCTGTTGAGCCCTTGGATCGATGGGGCCGTCACCGACTGGGAATTCGCCCTCGACCAGGTGGCGAGCCGCTTCCGGGCGGTCATCGATGAGCACGGTCCCGATGCGGTGGCCTTCTATGTTTCGGGTCAGCTGCTCACCGAAGACTACTATGTCGCCAACAAGCTGATGAAAGGGTTCATCGGTTCAGGCAACATCGACACCAATTCACGGCTGTGCATGTCCTCCTCGGTGGCGGGGCACAAGCGGGCGTTCGGTTCCGATACGGTGCCGGGCTGTTACGAGGATTTCGAGCAGGCCGGACTGATCGTGCTGACCGGCTCCAACACCGCCTGGTGCCATCCGGTGCTGTACCGGCGCATCGTCCGCGCCAAAGAGCGTAATCCTGATTTGCGGGTGGTGGTCATCGACCCCAGGGAGACCGCTACCTGCGAGGTTGCCGACCTGCATCTGGCATTGCGCCCGGGTACAGACGGAATCCTGTTCAATGGCCTGTTGAGCTTCCTTGCGGACAACCGGGCCATCGACGAAGACTTCGTCGGCCAACATACTGAAGGACTGGATGCCGCACTGCAGGCCGCCCGCTGGTATGCCCCCTCGGTGACCGCGGTGGCCGAACACTGCGGTCTGCCGGTGGAGGATCTGCTTAACCTGTACCGCTGGTTCCTGATGACCGAACGCACCGTGACCCTCTACTCCCAGGGCATCAACCAGACCTCCAGCGGTACCGACAAGGTCAATGCGATCATCAACTGCCATCTCTACACCGGGCGGATCGGGCGTCCCGGCATGGGACCCTTTTCGATCACCGGACAACCCAATGCGATGGGCGGTCGGGAGGTCGGGGCGTTGTCCAACCAACTGGCCTGCCATATGGATATCGAAAACCCGGAGCATCGGGCAGCGGTGGGCCGTTTCTGGCAAACCGATCGGCTGATCTCGCAACCCGGTCTCAAGGCCGTGGATCTGTTTCACGCCGTAGAGGCGGGCCAGGTCAAGGCGTTGTGGGTCATGGCTACCAACCCGGCGGTCAGCGTGCCTGATGCCAACCAGGTGCGACGCGCTCTCGCGAACTGCGAATTTCTCGTGGTCTCCGACAGCGTGCGCGACACCGATACCAGCCGCTATGCGGATGTGCTGCTGCCTGCCCGGGGCTGGGGCGAAAAGGACGGCACGGTGACCAGCTCGGAGCGCACCATCAGCCGTCAGCATCGTTTTCTCGAACCCGCCGGGGAGAGCCGTCCCGATTGGTGGATCCTCAGCCAGGTGGCGACCCGCATGGGTTACCCTGGGTTTGACTACGCCTCGCCCGCAGAGATTTTCCACGAATACGCGGAACTGTCCGGTTTCGAAAACCAGGGCAGCCGGGATTTCGATATCTCCGGCCTGGCGGGGCTCGATGCTCAGCGCTACGACGCGCTGACGCCGGTACAGTGGCCGGTACCCGCCGGGCAGACTGAGGGTACTTCGCGGCTGTTCGCCGATGGGGGCTTTTTCAGACCCTCCGCGCGGGCCCTGTTCGTGCCGGTCTCGCCACGACCGCCGGGCACACCTTTGAATTCGGACTACCCTCTGGTGCTGAATACCGGTCGGGTGCGGGACCAGTGGCACACCATGACCCGTACCGGCAAGTCCGGGCGGCTGTTTGGTCACGACCACGAGCCGTTCGCCGAGATCCATCCTGATGATGCGCAACACTACGCCCTGGAGGAGGGTGAGCTGGTTAAGGTCAGCAGCCGCTGGGGCGAGGTGGTGGTGCGGGCCCGGGTCACGGATCGTCAGCGGCCGGGAGAGATTTTCGTCCCGATGCACTGGAACGATCAGTTCGCCAGCAGCGCGGCGGTGGACCGGCTGGTGAACCCGGTGCTCGACCCGGTATCCGGGCAGCCGGAATTCAAACATACGCCGGTGACCCTCCAGGCCTATCGTCCCGCCTGGCAGGGCTTCCTGCTGACCCGGGAACGGGTGATGCTGGAGCAGGCCGGATACTGGGCCAAGGCGAAACGGGACGGGCTGTGGCATTACGAGCTGGCCGGGGAGTCCACCGCGGACGACTGGTCGGCGGTGGCCCGGGGTCTGCTGGACTCCGCCAGCGACGTCAGCCAGTGGGCTGAGATGATGGACATCGGCGGGGGGCAGTATCGCGGGGTCAGTGTGGTGGATGAACAGCTGCAGAGCTGCCTGTTCATCGGTCCGGATCATCATTTGCCAAAACGCGACTGGCTGGTGCAACTGTTCAGTAAACCCGAACTGACCCGCCAGGAGCGGCTGCGGCTGCTGGCCGGTGCCCCTGGCAGCGCCGCCGAGGACGCGGGCAAGACCGTGTGCGCCTGCTTCGGGGTGGGGGAGAACACCCTGATCCAGGCAATTCGCGAACAGGGGCTGACCACCCCAGAGGCCATCGGCGCAACGCTCAAGGCGGGGACCAACTGCGGTTCCTGTCTGTCCGAGATCAAGCACCTGATTCATCAGCACCAGCCACAGACCGCCTGAACAGACCGAATTTGATATTGCGCTTACGAGAGGTAAACAAGCATGACCCCCAACACCATTCAACTCGTGAAAACCAGCTGGGCCCAGGTGGCGCCCATCGCGGACCAGGCAGCGGCCCTGTTTTATGGCCGGCTGTTTGAGGTCTACCCGGAAGTGAAACCCTATTTCAAGGGCGACATGGCCGAGCAGGGACGCAAGTTGATGGCTATGATCGGCACTGCGGTGAACGGCCTGGATGATCTGGAACCCCTGATACCGGCCATCCGGGAATCCGGTAAGCGGCACGCCAACTACGGGGTGCTGGAGGCGGATTACGACAAGGTGGCGGATGCCTTGCTCTGGACCCTGGCGGAAGGACTCGGCGAGGCGTTTACCGATGAGGTCAAAAGCGCCTGGGTCACCACCTACGGGGCCCTGTCAGACGTTATGAAAGACGGTGCCCGGGATGCAGCTTGATTTCTGATATACAGATCGTCTGAGTCGATTGACATCAACCTTTCAGACTAGACACAAATAGGAGACCCCCCAGCTCTGCTGGGGAGGCATTCACAGTTTGACAGATACGGGAATCTCACAGTAACTCCCAAGCGTGA
>JBEVVH010000051.1:0-19407 GCA_040507245.1 Candidatus Thiodiazotropha sp. | reverse complement strand
CTGTCACAACTGGCAATACATTTTGAGGGGCGGCTAGAAGACCACATGGCACTGTGACATCTGGTTGACACAGAGTTTTGAACACCCTCGTTCGCTGCGCTCACGTTTTTCACCTTCTCTCCCCGGCCCTCTCCTGCATGGGGAGAGGTAGATACCTTAGCGAGGTTTGTGTTGACTCTCATTTCTATTGATTCTATCTGATCCAGGATTCCGCTAGTGGGCCGCTCGGTAAATTCGGGCTACGTGGGTATGCTTATTTCACTTAATATGGCCCCTCCAGTTCTTTGTATTCTGCCGAATCCCGGGTTCCACTTCGTTTCACCCGGGCTACGGGGTGATGCTTGCGCCTCTTGAGTTACCCGAGAGGCCGCATCAAAGACCGTAGAGAGATTCCGTTTATCTCGTTCCCACGCTCTGCGTGGGAATGCCTATCTATATCACGCGTCATTACCCAAACCTGTTAGGAGTGTACAGGCCCGGGTCTGCGTTCCCACGCGGAGCGTGGGAACGAGGAAAAAGATACAGGTGTGTCTCACAACAAAAACAGATCAGCCGTTTTGTGGATGGTGTGAGAGGGCAGGTTTGCGGGATAAGGGCTTTCTGACAAGCTGCATCAGAGACCGTAGAGAGATTCGCGCAAGAAACGTTTAAAGAACTTCATCACAGATTTAGGTATGGCCCGCTCGGCATACAGACGCTGTTCATGTATCTGTTTGCGCACCAGTGGATGATCATTGTTCCAGCCCTGTTCGATCAGACGATGAATGCTGGTATCGAAATAGTGGCCCATACGGGTTTTAACCACATGGTAAATGGCGATGAATGCAACCTGCTCCTCGGGTCCCATACGACACTTGTCATCCAGGATCTTGAGCATGATCGCGGTGATGCAGTCGATCTGCAGAGGATCGAGGGGCACCCACATGGCCCATCGGCTGGCGGGATGCGGCTCATCCACATCGAATGCCCCTTCATCAGTCTTCAACAGTCTCATGGCCATCAGCCTTTGCTCAGTTCATGCAGACACTCTTGCAACATCTTACGGTACTGGTCGCAGTAATAGTCTATGGCGGCCTCCTGTTTTTCAGGCACCCCGTCCGATTCCCAGAAAAAGAAGGCGTTATACCGGGCAGCCGCATACATGAAGGCCGCGCTGAGAAACGGGGTGGCCCACTCTTCACTCAATTCATTGGCCAGGTGAATAAATTCGTCGGCCACTTCATGAAAATCCGATTCCTGCATTTGTCGATTTCACACTGTGAGATTGCTTAATCGCTGTTACACAGAAATCATGCCAATATGCCTGACTCAGTGGCCTAACCCCGGTGTTGCAAGCATCGACTGTCGGATTGAGTACCCATGGGGCCTGTCTCAAGTACGACAAAACTGTTGGCAAATAGAACAAAACAGAGCTATCTGTTTGATTTATCGTTTAATCACGGACTGGCCTGTCTCTTGCTTCGTTCTTATAAATCGATGCTTTATAACAGGAGTGGTGTAATGACCCATGAGATCTTTGAGACACTGGTTGAGGGAATCAAGTCCGGCCAGATCGTGCCTTATATTGGTGCAGGCGCACTGAATGGAGCCAAACAGACAGAAACCGGCGAGCCCATTCCTGCCGACAGCGACAGCCTGATCCTGGCGATGAACGGGGGTAAACCCATGTCACCCAGGCTGATGTATGAATTTCCCCGCGCCGCAATGGATGTGGAGCTCAAACGCGGACGTACCGCGGTCAACCGGTTTCTCACCACGACCTACGGAGAAACTCAGTGGACCCGTGCACCCCTGCATGATTGGCTGGCCGAGATCCAACCTCAGTATGTCATCGACATCAATCGAGACACGCAGTTGCAGGAGAGCTATCGTGGTGTTCCGCACAACCTGGTGCGTGGCATTGCTCGCCTTGGCGGTACCCACTATCGTTTCCGCATCCATCACTACGATGGTGAAAAATACTCTGCCGGTGAGATTGACCAGACAAAGGTCGATCCGAGCCTGCCCACTCTGTTCAAACCCATGGGAAGCCCCCTGCCCGACCCGACCTTTATCGCTTCGGATGCGGATTATGTGGACTTCATTACGGAACTGATGGGCGGATTTGCCATTCCGGACTATCTCAAGGCCTATCGCAAAGGCAAACAGTACCTGTTTCTGGGTCTGCGTATGACCCGGGACACGGAACGCATGGTACTCTCGGACATGATCTATGCTTCCGGTTCACCGGCAGGTTGGGCATTGATTCCGGAACCCAATGACAAAGAGCGCCGTTTTTGTAAGAAGATGAACCTTGAGATTATCGAAGCGGATATCGATGACTTGTTGGCCTATACTAGGAGCACTCAATTGGAACAAGTGATCACTGAAGATGTCGGGTGTTGATACATGGCAAAATTTGTACCCTGTCAAGGCAAAACGGCCTGTCGTGAAGATGAAACAGGCTGCAAGACCTGTGGGCGTTCACTGGATGAAATCGTTGTGTTACGCGGGCTGTTGGACCAACTGGCCACTCTTGCCGTAACGTATGATTATGAAAATCACGTGGAATATGCTGAGTATATTCAGCGTAAACTGGTAAAGATGATCGAATATCGCAACCAAGCCAACCGGGAAATTGAGTCCATTCATGCTACTTGACACAGAAAATACCAATTATCAGCTGGGCGTTTCCCAGATGGACGATATGCACCGACGCTTCATGGAACTGGTGAATCTACTGGAAACCGCGGAAAAAGGCGTGTTCATGCGCCTGTTCCAGGAGCTGGTCGTGCATACCGAGGCGCATTTCATGGTAGAGCAGGAACTGATGAAGACAACCCGCTTTCCTGCCACCCGGGAACACATGGATGAACACAACCGGGTGCTGGGCGAGTTGGGACGTTTCGGCATGCGGGTGGCCAAAGGCTCGCTGGTATTGGGACGGGCGTATGCCGTAGAGCAGTTGCCGAATTGGTTCGAGGTTCACGCGAAAACCATGGACAGCGCCCTGGCCGCCCATGTCAAGCTGCACTATGAATCCATTGGACATGCCTGAGAGACAGTATGGACAATGCCTGCTTTTCGTAGAGCGTAACTTAAAAATCCTCCCTCGGATCAGTAAGCTTCCATATTATTGATTTCGCTGGCCAGGGCCATCAATGCCTCCGCCTGCATCTGACAGCGTTTACGTACGGCACTGTTAAGTTTCTTCAGCCACTGCTCCGGCAGCGCTGACATCCCGTAGCGGGCTCCCGCCAGCATCCCGGCAATCGCGCCGGTGGTGTCGGCATCCCCGCCCCGGTTGACCACATCGATCAGCGTCGTTTCGAAATCCGGATTCTCAAACAAGGCCTGAAACACCACCTGCAGAGTCTCCACGATATAACCGCTGGGATTTTCCACCCGACGCTTGTCGAAGCGGTATTCCCGGTGTTCCTCCACCAGTTGCTGGGCCATTTCCAACAATTCATCATGCTGCGCGCCTTTCATGGCAGCGACCGTCATGCGCAGAACGGTTTCGGTCCCGGCGTCGGACAAGGGGTTGTTATGCGTGGTATGGGCCTGGGTTCGCGACGCCACGACCAGTGCATCCGGGGAACTGCCATGATAGACCAGCGCGATCGGCAGACAGCGCATACAGGCCCCGTTACCGGCGTCGTAGAAATTCTCATCGACCCAGGGATGGCCGGTGTTGCGAAATTGCACGATACCTCGCCGCACCGTATTGCCAATATCGATGGGCTTGGACTTCATCCAGTCACTGAAGGCCTGGGCCACCGAGCGGGCGCTGACCCCGCCGCTTTTGAGTATGGCATCGCCCAGAGCCAGACTCATTTCAGTATCGTCGGTGACCTGTCCGGGTTTCAGATTGAGCCAGCCCCCCCCACGAATGGTGTTGTGTACGCCGTAGCGGGCCTTGATTTCATTGGGTGTCAGGAACTCCGTGGTCGCCCCCAAGGCATCACCCAATGCCAGTCCGAGATAGGCGGCTGAGGCTTTTTGCGTGAGCTCGGGATCGACGGAGATTGGTGCTTGTTTGTGCATCATGACCCGAGTTGGTTGCGATTATCCGTCAGGTTTTCCAGGTATCCGCAGACTCATCGTCGAGCGGATCATAGTCATGCCAGTATAAACGTTCTCATGACCCGGGCGGAACCGTGATTTCCCTGAGTATTGCGGGGTCTCATCGGGTGTTCAAGGCGTGAATCACGATTCCTCGGGACTGAAACAGTTCGCATAATCCGCACAGACCTCGCAGCTGGGGGATCGGCAAGTGTAAATACCCTCGGTCTCGCATAATTGCTTGTAGAGAAACTTTTTCCATTTCATGTTCTTGGTGTTCATGACCGCGAGCGGGTGAAAATGATCCGAGATCAACAGGGAAAGATCGTCCCGGCTCCACAGTCCCAGGTCCTGCCACAGATGATCCGGCCCCATGCACCCGGCGATCAGAATTTCCGCGAACCAGGGTTCGACTTCCGAACGGTGACTGCGGTGCTTCATGATCAGGGTGCGAAGATCCTCCATTTCCCCCTCGTAGGCGCTTCGGGGGGCAGCGGTATGATGGATCACCTCGGAGGGATCCATGCCGGGAAAATGCTGTTTGAGCATTCTGTGGAACTCCGTTTCTCCCAGCCCCAACCACTCAGGTAACACAGAATATCCACACTTCCAGGATGAAAGCAGACGCGCCAGCACCACCTCGGTGGAAGTCTGCTGAGGCGCGCAGCTGATCAATCGCCCATAGAGGCTCTGCACATCATCATTGGCAAGCATGGGTTGAGCCATCACAGCGCCTCGTATTCGACCACGATATCCTCGTCCCTGGGAATGAACTGACAAGCCAGGCGCCATTTGCAGGGCAGATCGTCGACGATCATTTTTTCCATCTCTTCCGCGGAGATCTTGCCCAGTTCCCTGAGCACCTTTTTCTCCTTCTCTTCCAGATGGTAGCCCATGGGTTCCTTGTCATTGAGATAGGTGACCTGTACCAGGCAACTTCCGCAGTCGCCATCCCCGCAATCAAACTTGATGGGAATCTTGTTGGTCTTGGCGATCTTCAGCACGGTTTCAGCGAAGCTGCCCGCCACTGCATAGACGGTCTTGTCCTTGTATCCGGGACTGGAAAATGTAATCAGAGGCATCTTGGGTCTCCCTGGATGTTGGTCAGGCCGGTTTGACTTTGCAATCGCCAATGATCTGCGCCTGGCAGGCGAGCCGGTCGTGGCGTCCGGCCATGTTCTCCTTGAGCACCTTCTCCTCCAGAACCGAAGGTTCGGTGAGGTTGTTCCAGCCCTCTTCCACATGCATCATGCAGGTGCCGCAATCGCCTTCCCGGCAGCCGTAGATGATTCCCGCGCCGATTTTCTCAGAGACCTCGATGACCCGTGTGCCGGCGGGTACGTTGACGGTCTGTTCGATATCGACAAATGTGATTTTTGCTTTAGCCATTTCAATTCACCTTCAGATGTTGCGTTGATGATGTCCGGTATCAGATCAGATCAGATCATCCAGATCGATCACCTCTTTTTGCTGATGTTTGCCCACCAGCTCTTCGGCAATCGCCAGGCCAAAGGCCCTACATGCCTCGAGTTCTTCCTCGGTGGGAATCAGCTTGATTCTCAAACCCTGCTGTGGAATGCGCATCTTTAAACCGCGCATCCTGTCTTCAATCATCGGCACCGCCTCGCCACTCCAACCGAAGGAGCCAAAGGCGCCACCCAACTTACTCTTGAGATTGACCACCGCCAGGGATGAGAGCAAGTCCCATACCGGTTTGACCGCATCCCCGTTGATCGTCGGGGAACCGAACAACAATGCATCCGCCTCCTCGATCAGATCGACGAAGGGGCCGGTTTCACCCCCCTCCAGGTCATAGAGCGAGACCCGTACACCGGGGATCGTGCTGGCACCACTACTGATCTCCTCAGCCATCCGCGCGGTATTGCCGTAGGAACTCATGTAGAAAATGATCAGCGAACGGTCGTCGACCCCAATTTCCCGTGACAGGATTGAGGTCGACAGCTCCCGGTAGTGGGTGACGTAACGTCTCGGCCGCTCTCTGAGGATTGGCCCATGGGTCGGTGCAATCTGCTTCAGCTTGAGCGGCTCGATCAACTGTAGTGCCTCCATCACATGCTTTTTGAACGGACGCATGATGTGGGCGTAGTAGTAGTCGAATGAAAATCGGAAATCGCCCACCCGGTCGTTGAACAGCCGCTTGTCGCAATAGTGACAGCCGAACACGTCACCGGAAAACAGGATGCCCTCCTCTTCCAGATAGGTGCATTGGGTATCCGGCCAGTGCAGAAACGGGGTGTGCAGAAAGCGCAGGGTGCGATCGCCCAGGCTGATGCGGTCATCGGTGGTCACCGTATTGTATTCGAACGCGCCATTGGTGGGCTTGAGCAGCGCCTTGAGCATGGAGGTCGCCCGCTGCGAGATGTAGAGCTTCGCCTGGGGCGCGCGACGCATCAATTCCGGCAGGGCGCCGGTGTGGTCCGGCTCCAGGTGATTGAGCACGATGTACTTGATCTCCGAGTAGTCCACCTCGGATTCCAGACGGGCAAAAAACTCGTCGCTGAAGTTGGCCTTGACGGTATCGATAATGACCACACCCTCCTGTCCCCGAACCAGGTAGGAGTTATAGGTGGTGCCATTGGCCGTACGGAGAATGATGTCGAAGGTGCGCAACGAGGGATCGAGGGCGCCAATCCAGTAGACGCCGTCCGCGAACTCAATCGCGTCCCTATGGCTTGAGGCGTCGATTTCTGAACTCACCGGGGTTCCTCGCAGGGTTGCGACACCCGTGGACAGGACTGCAGGTCTTGTTCCGCATCCAGGCGAATGCCCAGATGATCGAGTACCGGACCGGGCACGAACCCGGACTGTTTAAGCCCGTCACAGGCCATCAGGGGACGCCGGATGAGGATCGGGTCATCCACCATCAACAGCAAAGCCGAAGCTTCATCCATCTGGTCGATGGGTATCTCACCGCTCTTCACCCGGGGCGCGGAATCATTGAACCATTGGCTCACCGGGGTATCCGAGAAAAACGTTCTCAGGGTATTCGCGGTCCACTGGGTAGTCAGCAGATCCCTGACCTCGAAGGTTATCCCGTATTCACGCAGGATCGCTTTTTGCCGATTATTGCCAACGCAGCCTGGTTTTTCAAAGAAAACCAGTTCACTCATGATGCCGGGACTCGTAGAGACTCATGATCAGTGCGGATTGGCGCGCCCACACCCGATCCGGCAGAGTCATGCCGTAAGGTTTGGTGCGTGTCACCGGGGGAGTGAAATGATTGCGCATCAAACGAATGAACTGATGGTAAGGTTTCACCGTTCTCGAATAAACGGTGCCCTGTGCCTGTACGGGTGCGAGTCGTTCTTGCATGATCTTTTCCATCGGGCATTGCCTCCACGGTGTATCGACTGTCCTATTGGGTAATAGGATTCTCGTCAGACACTCAACGTGCCTGTATTTCCGCCATCACCTCCGCCATACGCTCCGGAGGTATACCGGTCAGGGATCCAGGAGGATTCGCCGGCTCGTTGAACGGGTTCAGGATCGCCCCCTCGATGGGACAGATACTGACGCACTGGGCATCTGCGTGATCACCCTCGCACTCGGTGCACTTTTTTGCGTCGATCAAAAAATGGGGACGCGCCTCGTAGATGGCCTGGCTCGGGCAGAGCGGCTCACAGGCCCAGCAATTGACACAACTTTCAATGATTTCATACGCCATTGTTATGCTCCTCAGGCACCGGCCTGGAGTTGATCCGCCTTGCGGGGTTCATCGAGACGGCCCGCCTCTGCCATTTCGGCGTAGACCTTGGCCACCGCCTCCTCGATCCCTTCCATGGCATGTTCCCCGTTGGGCTGAATGCCGGCTTCCTCAAGCATCTCCCAGGGTTCGTAACCGATCTTGGAGCACAGCACCGCTTCACATCCCTCAAGGGTGCGGATGGTCTTCTGCAGGGCCGTCTCCGCATCACCGCAGGTGTCGCCACCACTGCAGTAGAGATCAACCTTGCGGTGTCCTATGAAACGTACGTCGTACTCTGACGCCTCATAGACCAGGAACTCCCGGGCGTGTCCAAAATGCTGATTGATCACCCCGCCCCCGGTGGTCGCCACCGCCATCAATACCGGGCGGGTCTCCTTGCGGCTGCGCTTCAGGGCGCTCAGAGGAATGAAGGTCTCGGCCTTTTGCTCGCGTTTCGCCTCCATGGTGGCGGTTACCGCTGCCTGGTATTCGGCCCGCTTTGTCATCGCCTTCTGGTAGTCGATATCCATCATCTCCACCTTGTCCATGGTGAACTCGTCACCGCGATCCTCACCGAGCATACCCACCGCATCGGCACGGCACTGGCGACAGTGACGCATCATGTTCATGTCACCGGCACACTTGTCCTGTAGGCTCTGCAGTTCGTCATGGGTGGGGCCACGCTGGCCCATCACACCGTAGAAGGTGCCGTGTTCGGCCTCGGCGATCAGAGGCATGACATTGTGCAGGAACGCACCCTTGGCCTTGACCACCTTGCTGACCTCTTCGAGGTGCTGATCGTTGACTCCGGGAATCATCACCGAGTTGACCTTTACCAGAATGCCCTTGTCTGTGAGCATCTGCAGACCTTTCTGCTGCTGCTCAATGAGGATTTCGGCGCCTTTGCGGCCTTTGATGCGACGGTTCTTCCAGAAGATCCAGGGATAGATCTTGGCGCCCACATCCGGATCCACACAGTTGATGGTGATGGTGACGTGATCGATGTTGTGTTTGCACAGTTCCTCGACCTGCTCCGGCAGGGAGAGTCCGTTGGTCGAGACACACAGTTTGATGTCCGGGGCCTTCTCAGTCAGCTGACGGAAGGTTTCGAAGGTACGCTCAGGATTGGCCAGGGGATCACCGGGACCGGCGATGCCCAGCACGGTCATCTGGGGTATGTTGGCCGCCACGGCCATCACCTTCTTGACCGCCTGATCGGGTGTCAGCAGTTCGGATACCACGCCCGGACGGGATTCGTTGGCGCAGTCGTACTTGCGGTTACAGTAGTGGCACTGGATGTTACAGGCCGGCGCCACCGCGACGTGCATGCGAGCGAAATGGTGGTGCGCCTCTTCGGAATAACAGGGGTGGTTATGCACCTTTTCCCGGATATGCTCCGGCAGATGCCCCAGTTGATCGCTGCTGCCGCCGCATCCGGATGAACTGCATCCGCTTTGTGCCCCCGCTTCGGCTGATTGACCAATCACTTTCAATTCCATCATCCGGCCTCCCAAGCTGTGCCTAAATGTTTTCGCTGTTGGAGACTCAAATGCAATCTGCGTGCCTAGTCTGAGCACTAATTTTATTTCACTGTTTTTATTAGATTTTTAATTCCACCGCGAATGAGATTGTCATGTTGACGACAGTCGCATGTGGGGGTGTGTACGGGTGTCTACAGAGATTGTAGCCACTTCTTCATCAGATTGTTGCGCTTTGCACGGTGGTTGATTCGAACCGCATGCGTGTATCCATCAGGTCGGCTCGTTCCTGGTTCTGCGCGGGAATGCAGACCCCGGGGCAGACAAACACCCCGGACCAAGTGGGTACTTCCAGGTCCCGGTTGCGTAGCCACACGAGTGCGTGCGGGCTTAATGGATCGATTGGATCAGGTTCCTGAGTGGGGTTTACCCCGGTAAACCGGTTCAGAGCTGACGCACCTTGATGTTCAGGGTCTGAATGCGATAGCCGATCTGTCGCGGCGTCATGCCCAGCAGGCGTGCCGCCTTGGCCTGCACCCACCCCGCCTGTTCAAGGGCGGCGATAACCCGCTGGCGTTCGTCCATGTTGGGATCATCGAGCTCGGACTGGGTACCCGAGGGAAGCTCCGGAGCGTATTCCGGCTCCAGCAACGGACGCAGCCCGGAAAGATTGATTGCATTCTCATCGATCATGCCGTCGCCACTCATCACCGCCGCCCGTTCCAGGCAGTTTTCCAGTTCGCGGACGTTACCCGGCCAGTCATGGCGCATCAGCATACGGATCGCACCATCGTCGATTTCCAGTTCACGCCCCTGGTTCTTGGATATTTTGGTCACCAGGAACCGGGCCAGATCGTGGATGTCCTCACGCCGATCACGCAGGGGCGGCATCTGGATCGGCATGACATTGAGTCGGTAGTAGAGATCCTCCCGGAAGTGTCCGGCTTGAACCTCCGATTCCAGGTCCTTGTTGGTAGCCGCCACCACCCGCACGTCGACCACATGGGTTTTGGAACCGCCAACCCGTTCGAACTCGCCCTCCTGCAACACCCGAAGCAGCTTGGCCTGGAAAGTCGGGCTGATCTCACCGATCTCATCGAGAAAGATAGTGCCGCCATGGGCCTGTTCGAACCGGCCCTTGCGCTGATTCACAGCCCCGGTGAAGGCACCCTTCTCATGACCAAAGAGTTCCGATTCGAGCAGGGTGTCGGGAAGTGCAGCGCAATTGAGTTTTATGAACGGGCCGTTACTGCGGGGCGAATTGTAGTGGATGGCGTTGGCGATCAACTCCTTCCCGGTACCCGACTCGCCGCGCACCAGCACCGTGGTGTTCCATTTTGCCACCTGGCGTACCTGTTCGAAGATCAGGCGCATGCTCGGGGTATGACCCACCATGTTTGAAAAGCCGTGTTCACCCCGCACCTTGCGGCGCAGTGAGTCGCGTTCGATCTTCAGGGCCAGCTGCTGATCCTCGACCTGCTTGGCCAGCCGGACACTCTGTCCGATCAGGTTGCCGACCATTTGCAGGAACCGTTCGTAGACCTGTAGCTGACTGATACTGCCGATCGGTTGCGCCGCCAGTACACCGGCGGTCTGATCACCGATCGGGATCGGCACGCCGATGAAAGGCAGCTCCGCATCATAAACTCCAAGACGGTCAAGAAAGCGGTCTTCATCTGATATGCGGCGAACCACCAGGGACTGGCCGTTCTCCATGATCGCGCCCACCACACCTTCGCCCGGTTTGTAGCGCACCGCGTTGAACGGAGCCGGGTTTTCATGCAGCGCCGTGACAAACAACTCACCGCTGTTGTCATCGAGCAGACAGATCAGACCATGATGCAGTTCAGCGCTATCGTTCAGTACGTTCAACACTTCAGTGAGGGTCTCGCGAAAATCGAGAGACCGGCTCAGGACCTGACTCACCTCATACAGACTCTCGAGTTGAGACTCGAGAAAGGATCCATTCAAATGCATGTCGGATGCTGACATCAACCGTGATCCTCCGCTGCGATCAACGGCAGTCTGACGAAGACCCGACAGCCTCCATAAAAATCGGGATCGATTTCAACGCTCCCGCCATGACCGATCACGATCTCCTGAGCCATGGTCAATCCCATGCCTGCATGCTCCTTAGGATGCTCCCATCCGCAAAAGAAAGGTTCAAAAACTTTGAGTCTGTGGGTATTAGGTACCCCCAGACCATTATCCATGATCTCTGTGACCAATTCCTGCCCGTCCACATAGGTTTCGAGACGTATCTCACGATAGGTGTGTTTCGCCTCGATGACCGCTTTGATGGCATTGTCGATGAGGTACTTGAAAAGTCCGCGCAAGGCGTTGATACGGCCAGAAATCGCGGGCAACACCGGAGCCGGTCGCCAATCCACCACTATGCCTGCGGAGAGCAGCGCATGGGTGGACATGCGCATCACCTCATGCAGCAATTCATTGATGTTGACCAGGGTTGTCTGCTCCACCACCGGACTGGGCAGCGCGGCATGCAGGCTCTCCACCGCATCATCACCGCTTTGCAGGGCCTGCTGCAGAACACGCACCAGTCCGCTCTGTTCATTGGAACCGGGCATAGACAGGGCCGCCTTGATCACATTGAGTGGCACCTGCATCTTGAAGATTGCTCCGGAGATAGCCTCGCGCATGGTCTGCACCATCTGCTGTTCGGCCATGTTGGCCCGAATCATGTTCAAACGGGCTTCCTGAATTCTGTTACGGCTGCCGGTCACCTCGTTGGCGATCAGTAACAGACAGCAACGGGCATGCTCCGGTTGTTTGAAATAGTGTTGCGCCGCCTCGTCCAGCTCCGGCACATGTACCCCGGAACAGGCAAACCAGCGGGGTCCGCTACCACTTCCGGGCGGATCGAGACGAACCTCCACGTTAGTGAATTCCTTGCCTACATGGCAGACCTTGCCCAGATCGAAACCGATTTGCTGATGCAGCGCCTCAAGAAACAGGGCACTGGGCTCCACGCCGCGAAAATCTCCCATCAGCGCCTTGTAAGCATGGTTGCCCATCAACACCTTGCCATCGGTCGCCACCATGGCCACCACCATGGGGGCGGCGTTGAGGGCCGCTTCGGTGAGGTTCTTCTGGAATTTCAGCTGTTGCTGCAACCGATGCATCTCGGTGACGTCACGATGCATGCCGAGGAAATAGGCGGTCTTGCCCTGCTTGTCATTGACCGGTGATATGGTCAGCTCGGCGATGTACTCGGTCTTGTCCTTACGATGATTGACCAGCACCCCCTGCCAGACACGCCTATCATGAATGGTGAGCCACAGATCCTGGTAGACGGATTTGGGCGTCGACTTGATCGAGAGCACGGATTCATTTTTACCGATCACCTCATCCCGGTGGTAGCCGGTGAGGCGCTCGAATGAACTATTCACATAGAGGATGTGTGCCTCGGGATCGGTTATCGAAATGGCGACCGGCGCCTGCTCCACCGTTTCGAGAAACAACTTGGGTGGCAGGAAGGTTTTGCTCCCCACTTCGCTGAAGGCCTCGATAATCTCGGCCGGTGTGCCCTCCGGAGGTGATGCGAGGAAACTGCTGATACGATCGGCTAAGTCGTTGTGACTGGTTTTGACTGGGCGCTGAATCATTTTCGCAAACACCTCGATGACGTACATCTAATCTTGACCTATTGGAGTTGCAATTCTCATACCACGCAGCAAAACCCCTGCTTCGACGCTACCGCCTGGGACGTTTGTCGTCAACACTACAAACCGATCCGCTATGGCTGTGTGAAACCCTACAAACCGAATTGGGGATGTTTTTGGTCATGGTATGGGATTCAAACCGCTTTACCCAGCCGATTCAGCACTCTAGACACATATTGAGACACTTAGAGGACGTTCTTGGGAAGCTGAATTCTTAATTGGCATATTTTTTGTTGGGGGATTTCCATGTCAGATCTGAACCGAGAGATCCATGGAATATCTGCTGATCATTCTTTCCACCGCGCTGGTCAATAATGTCGTCCTGGTCAAGTTCCTGGGACTCTGCCCGTTCATGGGCGTCTCAAACAAACTCGACTCCGCCCTGGGCATGGGCCTGGCGACGACCTTCGTGCTGACCCTGGCGGCCTTCGCCGGCTGGTTGCTGGAGCATTATGTACTGGTGCCTCTGGATCTCGGCTTCCTGCGGATTCTGACCTTCATACTCGTGATTGCCGTGGTGGTGCAGTTCACCGAAATGGTGGTGCGCAAGACCTCACCGGCACTTTACCAGGTGCTGGGGATATTCCTGCCCCTGATCACCACCAACTGTGCGGTGCTCGGTGTCGCTCTGCTGAATGTGCAGCAGGATCACGACCTGCTGGCGAGCCTGATGTACGGCTTCGGTTCGGCGTTGGGATTCACTGTGGTGCTGGTGATGTTCGCCGGTCTGCGTGAACGCCTGGCACTGGCAAATGTGCCCCAGTCGTTCAGCGGGGCACCGATCGCCTTCGTGGTGGCCGGACTGATGTCTCTGGCGTTCATGGGATTTGCCGGCCTCACCAGTCATTGAAGCCAGTCATTGTAAGGAGTTTGACGATGGTTAGTGCGATTCTGATCGTAACCTTACTGGGTGTCACGATGGGCGCCATGCTCGGCGTGGCGGCGAAATACCTGGCCGTCGAGGGTAACCCCCTGCAGGAGGAGATCGAAGGGCTGCTGCCCGGCTCCCAATGCGGGCAGTGCGGATACCCGGGCTGCTCTCCGGCTGCCGCTGCGGTTGCCAATGGCGAGGCCCCGGTGACCCTGTGCCCTCCTGGCGGCAAGGCACTGGCAGAGACACTGGCAGAAAAACTGGGCGTCAGTGTCGACCTGTCCGGCGTCGAGGAGCAGGCCCCCCGGGTGGCCTTCATCCATGAAAATCTCTGCGTCGGTTGTACCAAGTGTTTCAAGCGTTGCCCCACCGACGCCATTCTCGGCGGTCCGAAACAGATTCACGCGGTGTTCGCGGACGCCTGCACCGGATGCGAGAAGTGTTACGACGTCTGCCCGACCGAATGCATCGAAATGCGGCCGGTTCAATTCACCCTACAGACATGGTACTGGCCCGAGCCGGCCAAGGTGGCCTGATGCAAACCGCGCAACTGTTCAAACTGTTCAAGATTCGTGGCGGCGTACATCCGGACGACCGCAAGGAACTCAGCGCCGGCCAGGCGATCGAGTCATTGCCCATGGCCCCACTGTTGCACATTCCGCTGCAACAGCACATCGGTGCGGCAGCCGAACCCCTGGTGCGGCGTGGCGACGAAGTGAGGAAAGGCGACATCCTGGCACGCAGCCAGGGCGCAATTTCCGCACCAGTGCATGCGCCGACTTCGGGCCGGATCATGGGTGTGGGCGGATATCCGGCCCATCATGCCTCCGGGCTCCTGGTACGCACCATCACCCTGAAACCGGATGGACTCGACACCTGGACCGACAAGCTGGATCCGGTCGCCGACCCCCTCTCCCTGACCGCGGACGAGATCGCCTCACGGGTCGCCCAGGCGGGCATCGTCGGAATGGGCGGCGCCACCTTCCCCTCCGCAGTGAAGTTGAATCTGCGCAAGCGCTATCGTCTGCATACCCTGGTCATCAACGGCGCAGAGTGCGAACCCTACCTGACCTGTGATGATCGGCTGATGCAGGAACGATCCGACCAGGTGCTGCTGGGCGTGCTGTTGATGGCGCGGGCCCTGGATGTGGACCATGTGTTGTTTGCCATCGAAAACAACAAGCCCCTGGCCCAGGCCGCCATGCATGCGGCTGCGCAGGCCTATGACTCGGTCAGCGTGGTGGGCCTGCCCACCCGCTATCCGATGGGTTCGGAAAAACATCTGGTACAGACCCTGACCGGTAAGGAGACTCCCGCACGCGGTCTGACTGCGGACATCGGCGTGGTGGTGCATAACGTGGCGACGGCCCTGGCGGTTCACGACGCCATCGTGCTTGGCCGACCGCTGATTTCCCGGGTGGTCACTGTGACGGGGGATGCAATCCGGCAGCCCCGCAATCTGGAAGTGCTGATCGGCACACCGCTTTCCCACCTGGTCGACTACTGCGGCGGCTTCAAGGTCGAACCGGAACGCCTGATCAGTGGCGGACCGATGATGGGCCAGCCTCTGCCAAGCACCCGGGTGCCGGTGGTCAAGGGCAGCAATGGGCTGCTCGCGCTTTCAAGCCAGGAAATCAATACAAACCCGGAAATGCCCTGTATCCGTTGCGCCAGCTGTGTCAATGCCTGTCCCTGCGGCCTGGTGCCCCTGGAGATGGCCGCGCAGATCCGCGCCGGAGGACTCGACAATTCCGTCAAACTGGGCCTGTTGGACTGCATCGCCTGCGGTTCCTGCGCCTACGTCTGTCCCTCCCAGATCCCGCTGGTGCACTACTTCAACTACGCCAAGGGTGAACTGGCATCCAGGCAGCGAGCCCAGCACAAGCAGGGTGAGACCAAACGTCTCGCCGAAGCCCGAACCGAGCGTATGGAAAAGATCAAAAAGGCGAAACGGGAAGCCATGCTGAAACGCAAAAAAGAGGCCGAGGCCAAGAAAAAGGCCGAGGCGGAGAAGGCCTCTGTGGCAGGAGCGGAATCATGAACGAACCCCAACCGATCTTCGGCCCCTACGTCCACACCCACAACAGCGTCTCCCGGACCATGGGGCTGGTCATGCTGAGCCTGTTGCCGGCCACCCTTTTCAGTCTCTACCAGTTCGGCTGGCCGGCGATCTTCCTGTTCGTCATCACCCTGCTCGCCTGTGTGCTGGCCGAGTCGTTCGCCCTGAAACTGGCAGGCAAACCTCAGCGCATGTTCCTGATGGACGGCTCCGCCCTGCTCACCGGCTGGCTGCTGGCCATGACCTTGCCGCCCTGGGCGCCCTGGTGGATCGGCGTGGTCGGGGCCATCCTGGCGATCATCGTGGCCAAGCAGGTCTTTGGCGGTATCGGACAGAATCTGTTCAACCCCGCGATGGTGGCGCGGGTGGCCCTACTGATCTCCTTTCCCCTTGAGATGACCCTGTTCACCCATCCGGTTCCCCTGTTCTCCGAGCAGGCGCCCGGCCTGCTGGAAGGACTGGGCATCACCTTTGGTCTGTCCGACACCATCGATGCGGTCAGCAGCGCTACCACCCTGGGCCATCTGAAAACCGAACTCGGCCGGGGTATCGGCCTGCAGGAAGCGGGACAGCATGTGGATCCACTGTGGCAACTGGTCACAGGCCAGACCGCGGGCAGTTTGGGTGAAACCTCGGCCCTGCTGCTGTTGCCGGGCGGGCTGTTCCTGATCTACAAGAAGGTCATCACCTGGCATATTCCTGCTGCCACCCTGGGCAGCCTGATGCTGTTTTCCTGTCTGTTTCACCTGATCGACCCACAGCACTACGTCGGCCCGATGACCCACCTGTTCAGCGGCGCGGCGATCCTCTGTGCCTTCTACATCGCCACGGACCTGGTTACCTCGCCGGTTTCCAAGTCGGGACAACTGCTGTTCGGCGCAGGCTGCGGCCTGCTGGTGTTCGCGATTCGCACCTGGGCTGGCTATCCCGAGGGTGTGGCCTTTGCGGTGATGTTCATGAACGCCTGCACACCGTTGATCGATCACTACCTCAAACCCCGGATCTACGGTCGTGATCACAAAGGCAATCCATTGAATTACGTCGACGAGGGGGCGGACATCGGATGAGTACACCCAAAGAACCCGCATATCGTAAACGGGTCGGTTACCAGGCGGTCCTGTTGGGCGGCTTTTCGACCCTCGCGACGGCGCTCCTGGTGGCCGGGAATCTGGCCACCAAGGAGGATATCCTGGCGCGCCAGCAGGAGGACCTGCTCAGTTCCCTGAACCAGGTGGTGCCGGCCGAGACCTATGACAGCGACCTGCTCAACCAGCCACTGACACTGCAGGACGAGAATGGCCATGAACTGACCGTATACCGGGGTCTTCACGGCATGAAGGTCAATGCCCTGGCCTACGAAATCGTCGGCCAGGGTTACGCGGGCGATATCCGCCTGATCATGGGTATCAATGCCGAGGGCGAAGTGCTGGGGGTTCGGGTGCTGGCACATGCCGAAACACCCGGGCTGGGCGACAAGATCGAACTGGCCAAGGACGACTGGATCCTCGGATTCAACAACCGTTCCCTGGCGAACACCACGGAGAAGCAGTGGCACGTCAAGAAGGACGGGGGTGAATTCGACCAATTCAGCGGCGCCACCATCACGCCCCGCGGGGTGGTCGGTGCGATTCACCAGGGTTTGAAATTCTTTCAGGTTCATCGGGACGAACTGCTCGACCCCCCTACCCTGACAGAAACCACGGTATCCCATGCGGAAGTTACGACACCGCCGAAGACACAGGAGCAGGTCCGATGAGCAACGACTATAAACGCATTGCGAAAGACGGGATCTGGGACAACAACATCGTATTCGCCCAGGCCCTGGGACTCTGCCCCCTGCTCGCCGTGACCGGTACCGCGACCAACGGTCTTGGCATGGGGCTAGCCACCACCGTGGTGCTGGTGGCGTCGGGACTGTTCATCTCCCTGCTGCGGGGCATCATCACCCCCCAGGTTCGAATACCCGTGTTCGTGCTGATCATTGCCGTGCTGGTGACCCTGGTGGACATGTCCATGAACGCCTGGGTACACGATCTGCATAAGGTATTGGGGTTGTTCATCCCCTTGATCGTTACCAACTGCGCAATTCTGGGGCGTGCCGAATCCTTTGCTTCACGCAACACCGTGATGGCCTCGATGTACGACGGGCTGATGATGGGCGCCGGTTTCACCCTGGCGCTGGTAGTGCTCGGCGCCACCCGTGAAATGCTTGGCAGCGGCACCCTGTTTGCGAATGCGGAAATGCTCCTCGGCAGCTGGGCGAAGGTGATCGAACTGGTCCTGATACCCGACTACAAGGGCTTCCTGTTGATCATTCTGCCTCCGGGTGGTTTTCTCATGCTCGGCTTCCTGATGGCTGGCAAGCGCCTGCTCGATCGCAGCTTGGCTGAGCGGCAGGCAAAAGCCGAGACCAATGGCTCTGAACTGTCTCTCGAGTCGACTTCCTGAAGGAGATACACATGAATGTCGGTGTTGCCTACGCAGACAAGTTCAAACAGATCTGGCTCAAACTCGATGTACCCGAAGGCTCAACCGTGCGTGAAGCCATTGACCGTTCCGGTATTCTCAACCAGTTTCCGGACATCGATCTGGAGAAACAGAAAGTGGGGATCTTTGGCAAACTCACCAAGCTCGACAACCGGGTCAACGAAGGTGAACGCATCGAAGTGTACCGGGAGATCACCGCTGATCCAGAACTGGTCGAACGCCGCGATGATGATGATTCCGATGACTGATCGGGTCTAGCAGGCTGCTAACAGCCTGCTAATTCTATCTCTCCTGTGACAGGCCATGACGATGGCCGTTGCGCGCGCAGTTGCGCATATTATTAATCCGGCCACCAAATCAGGGTTTCATGCTTTTCACATACGCGCCAATCTTTTCCGCCTCCGCTATGCTCATGGTCGGAAATTCCGGCATTTTCGATTTACCCCCAGTGCCGGATTTCAACTTGTGAGCAATCTGCAACGCCGTTAAATAGGTGGCCTTGCTCGCAGGTATCCCTTTCAGGAAATTTCCTTCTCCGGTCTTTTTATGACAACTCGAGCAATGGTAGTTGAACAACTGCTCCCCAGTAAGCAGCTTGGGGTGTTCATGGGAATCGCCACTGCAAGCGTATACAGCAATCAGGACCAACGTCAGGGCCAATGCGTTGCGTGCAGCGGTAAGAGTTCGTCCATTCATTTCGCACATCGACTTTAATTCCTGAGTTTGGTTGACCATGACATTCGATTATCTAAACGCACTCGCGTTTCAGGATCTGCTGGACTATCTGTATTGCCGGTACAGCTCATCCACCCAATCGGTTCTGCTGCTGAACTTGTCCATGAACTGAAGAAACTGCGCTGGTACCTTCTCCGGCCATGGTAGACCGTACTTGTCCGGCATCCGCAGCGGTGCGATCAGCACGGCAGCTGCCAGATCCGCCCTTGAAAATTGCGACCCCGCGAGATATGGACTTGTCTGCAATCGATCGATTATTAACCTGGCGACTAAGTATATCTGATATACTCTTCTTCCATGGAAGAGAAAATCGATGCAAGAAAATTACCACGCGAAGTGCTTGA
>JBEVVH010000050.1:0-19972 GCA_040507245.1 Candidatus Thiodiazotropha sp. | reverse complement strand
ACAAAAGAAACCAAAGCGAGTTGCAAAATACTTTAATCACGAGAAGATTTCTTATGCCGCGTAGCAGATGTATTTTATTGCCGGGTTAATAGTAGCTCGCCACCGGCTGTTTCGCGTGATTACGCGTCAGATAGAACCGCAGGCCGATCAGCACCGTGGCCACGATCATCAGCCACACCGCGTAGCCGGCCAGCAGGTGCGCGTAACCCCAGCCGGTGTCCACCCAGCGGATGTCGACAAAGACGCTGAAAAAGAAGTAGGCGTACCAGGAGCCCCCCGCTATGGCCGGCGCGATCCACATGGAGATCTTGCGGGTCTGCATCAGGATCGCGTTCACCAGGATCACCCCAAGCAGGGTCAGGCGCATCAGCACCTCCGGATTCTGGGTCCAATAGAGGTAGTTGTTCACATGGACGCTGTAGCCGAACATCAGCAGTTCTGAGCTGATCGCGATGACCATGCCGATACGCAGCAGCCGATAGACGATGTGCAGGAACCTGTGCTGATCCCGGGAGGTGTAACCCTGCGCCAGCACCACGTGATAGAAAACCATCGCATGGGTCGAGGCGCCGACGCACAGATCCACCCCCAATTGGTGATAGAGATTAATCCAGAAAAGCAGCGCCATCGTTCAGACTCCTGATTCTGTTGCTAAGGAAAAGTCGAGCCGCCGATAGGCATCCTCCGGCCCGGGTTTAATGAATAAAATGACCTGCTCAACCGGTGGCAAAACCGATTCCTCCTCCGGGGACCAGCCGAAGGGGTGCCCCCCCAGCGCGGCGCACCCGTTCAGCACAAGGGCGCATAGGAAAACAGCAGAGATCAATGGCAAACCTGTTACGCGCATGGGATTCAGTCTCTCAGTTCGTAGCTCAACTCGATGCCCTGGCGCTCCAGGGTATCTTCCAAAGTACGGGGCGATATCAGGTAGGCCCGCGCTGTCTCGTCCGCTTCGAGTCGCTGCTTCCTGCCAGCCACCGGCCAGGCCACACCCTGCCAGTAATCCCCCAGCAGATCCCCGCTCAGCGAACTGGGCATCAGGCCCTGATTGCGCACCCAAACCTCGGTGACGAACAGACCCTTGCCCTGCCATACCCGGCGGCTGCGCAGCGCCAGATCCCCCGACCCGCCAGCGCAGATTCAGTGCATCGACCGGCTGCGACTCGAGCGCCCGTATCGCGCGGCGCAACTCGCCGGCCAAGGCATCCACCTTGCGAGACGCCGGCAACGGTTCCCCCGGGGTGTGATCTTCGAGAATGCCAGCGAAAGCCGCTTCCGACTCTTCGCTTAGCAACTCCCGCTGAATCTCCTCGGTGCTTTTGTCCGCCAACCAGGCCTGGTCATAGATGAACGGTTTGATCAGTATCACCAGTTCGGAACGATCGCCCCCCTCCTGCTCCCGGGTGAACAGGCGCCCCAACCCGGGGATATCGCCGATCAGTGGAATCTTGCTGACCTCGTGACTCTTCTCCCGTTCGATCAATCCTCCCACGGCGATGGTCTGACCGCTCTTGGCAATGGCGGTCAGCTCCAGGGTGGTAGTGCTGACGGTATCGATATTGAACTCCATCACGGTGCCTCCGGATCCGGTCACCGGAATGCTTGCGGCGCCCGGATTGACCCGCGAGATCTGCTGTTCGATATCCAGGGTCAGGGTTTCGTCGGAGTTGATGCGCGGCCAGATCTTCAGCAGCGTGCCGACCTTCTGTTTCTTGATTTCAGACTCCACCACCAACGGCGTGGTGGTGCCCGCCTCGGTCAGCTCGCCGCCACTGGTGCTCACCCCCTCCACGATGGGTCGCTCCTCACCGATGAACAGCTCCGCCTCCTTGTTGTTGGAAGCCATCAGCAGCGGCGTGGAGAGCACCTCGGCCTTGTTTTGGGATTCGAACAGCTGCAGCCGCCAGATCCAGTTGCCCCGGGCCAGCTGAAAGATGAAGTTGCTCGCCTCCAGGGCGTTGTTGCCCAGTCCCATGGCCAGTTCCGGCAGGCTCGAACCACCCAGGGGATTGACGCTCATGCCGGTGTCCGGCCCCTCCGTGGAACCGTTGGTGTATTGAAAATCGAAAATTGAACGATCGTCTTCCCCCAGACTGACCTTGAGGATCTTCATCTGCAGCAACACCTGCTTGGCGGGCCGGTCCAGGGTCTGGATCAACGCCGCGATGTCGTCCAGCGCCTTCTCGTCGCTGCTGCGCACCAGCAGCAGATTGTGCAGTCGGTTATAGATGAGCTGGATCGGCGCCGCCTTGATGCTGCCGGTCAGATCTTGCGCCTCGTAGCGCTCCTCCGGACGGAAATTCTTGCCGCGGTCATAGGAGATCTCTCCCACCCGGGTCACCTCTCCCTGGAGCCGCTCATCGTCGTCGAAAACCGTGGTCTTCTTTTTGCTGGAGCGACTGCTCGTGAATCGGACGCTGTCGCTGTTGCTTTCGCTGCTGCCCATGTCGCCATCGAAAGGATAGCTGTTGTCATCCACCGGCTCCTGCAGATTGACCCGCTCGCCGAACAGGGCCTGCACCGCATTGGCTGCGCTGACCACATTCTGGTGCTTGAGATTGAACACCCGGGTCGCCTTGTGGCGATAGACCACCAGATCCTGACGAAACTGCTCGTCAGTCATCAGAATATGCACATCCGTGTCGGGATTGCGCCGATGCCACAACCCGGTAATGCGGCAGATGCTGTCAATCACCCCGAGCAGATGCGCGTCGTGCAGGAACAGATAGACCCCCTCCTTGACCGTCACCTCTGCCTCGCGGGTAACGATGATGTTCTTGCCGGACAACTCGGCCAGAATCCGTACCGCGTCCCCGATGCTCGCCCCACGAAACTCCACGTCCCCAAGCCGGGGATCATCCTCGGCGCGAACCCCCTGGGTCAGCAGCACCCCCGCCAGGAGTACTCCCAGCAAGGCCCAAACCCTGATCCGTCGACTTGCTGCAACTTCCATCTCAGATACCCTTGTCATCGAACCACGATCACCTGACCGATCAACCCCACCTGCACCACCAGACTCAAACGGTCGATGCGCTGGATCTTGATCACACTGTTTTCACCCTGATCGGGCAGACTGAGGGTATCCCCCTCGCGCACCACATAGGTGCCGTAGCCCGCCATATCCAGTAGCGCGGCCATCTCTCCTTCGCCCTTGTTGACGACCCCTTTGAGTGACAGCTTGGGAATCCGAACCTTGAGGTTCACCGGGCTGAATTCCAGCTCCTTGCCGGGTGTGCCGCTCTTACGGATCAGCGCCTCGGTCATGGCAAAGGGGTCGCGATAGACATCCGTGCGTCGCTCTGTCGTGGGGGCAAGCATCTGGGGCATCGAGGGTTTGTTTTGCAGCGTCCCGGTCGACACAGCAGCCTGTTTACCCGGCTTCACTCCGCCGGTCTGTTCCCGCACCCGGTCGTAGTAGCGATCGAGGGTTTGCATCGAACGCTCCAGAGAGGGCGCATCCTCGGATCCGATTTGCTTTAGGGACTCGCTCAACGGCGCCCGCACCTCGCTGGATGCCGTGTTCGTAACCACGGCGAGCGTACCATCCGCGGACGGAACATCCGCCGCTGCCCCGTGCAACAGCCCTCCGCTTAATAGACACAGCCAGAGCCCTTTTTTGGCACTTCTCCCAAACATCAACGCCCCCCGTTCGCCACGGCAAAAACCGCCTGGAAGAAGGCGATATACACAAACCCCACCAGGCCGCCGACCAACAGTGTCAGCAGCGGCTCGATCATGCCGGTCAGCTGTTTGATCCGCGCATCCAGCTCCTTGTGGTAGAACTCCGCCAGTTCCGCCATCACACTGCCCAGCTCACCGCTCTGCTCCCCCACGCTGGCCAGATGCACCATCATGGGAGGAATACCCCGCTCCCGCAGGCAAACCGCAAGATTGCGCCCCTGCAGCAAGCTTTCACCTGCCCGTTCAAAGCTCTGGCGCAATACCGCATTGGCGTTGACGATCGCGGTCAGACGCACTGCATCGAGCAGGGTCAGACCGCTGTTGATCATCATCGAAAGGGTCCAGCCGCTGCGCGCCATGGCCGCGGCGGTAATCGAGCCGCCGACCAACGGCACCCGCAACAGCCCCCGGTCGATCGCCAGCTTGCCTGGGGCCGTGGTATAGGCCGCCAGAACCAGAAACAGCGCCAGAGAAATACCGGACCCCAGCCACAGGCCGTAGTCCGAAATGAAAGCGGAGATGTCCATCAGCATCTGGGTGCTGGGTGGCAGATCAGTCCCCTTGCCCTCGAGAAAGGTGGCGAACTTGGGCACCACCCCCAGCACCAGAAACAGAATCACCGCGATCGAAGCCACGATCACGATGACCGGATAGGTCAGACTCGCCACCAGCTTGCGACGGATCTCGATGGCCCGGTCCAGATCGTCGGCGATCCGCGCCATCACCTCGTCCAGCTCACCGGTCATCTCACCGCTTTCAATCAAGCGGGGTATCACTTCGGGAAACACCGTCTCCTGCGCAATCGCAGAGGAGAATCCCGCACCGGCCTGAATCTGTTGCGCCATCCGCTCCACGCTGCTGCGCAACCGGTAGCGAGCCAGCATCGGCGTGAGACTTTGCAACGCCTGCACCACCGTATGCCCGGCGCGCAGCATCATCGCCAGCTGGCGGAAGAACACCAGCAGATCCATCAGCCGCACCTTGCGGTAGCGTCCGGGATTGAGCCGGGAGAGCTGCCGGCGCAGTCCCGGCGATTCCTCCCCACCCCCTTCTTCCAGATCCACAGGGAAGTAACGCTTGGCCCTCAGCTGCGCGATCGCTTCGCGCCTGTTCTCAGCCTCCAGAACGCCTTGCAGCTCCGCGCCCTGTTCATCGAGCACACGATATCGGAAGTTCGCCATCAGACGTTCAACGCGAAACCGCGCACCTCGTCCAACGCCGTCTCGCCGGCCAACACCTTCTCGGCCGCGCACTGCCACAGACTGCTGTAGGAAGCCTCCCGGCACAGCGCCGTCTCTGTCAGACCGGCGGCGATGCGTCCCCCCAGATCGGAATCGATCCACAGCGCTTCATACAGACCGGTGCGGCCGCTGTAGCCACTGCCCAAACAAACGGGACAGCCCTTGGCCCGGTAGAGGGTCGTGCCTTCGGCACAGCCAAGCAAGGCGCTGACCGTGGAGTCCGCCCCATAGGCCTCCTTGCAGTGGGCGCACAGCCGCCGCACCAGTCGTTGAGCCAGCACCCCGACCAGGGTGTTACCGACCAGATAGCGATCGCAGCCCAAGTTGACCAAGCGGGAAATCGCACTTACCGCATCGTTGGTATGCAGGGTCGATAGCACCAGATGGCCCGTCATGGAGCCCTTGAGTGCGGTCTCCGCCGTTTCCAGATCGCGAATCTCCCCGACCAGCACCACGTCCGGGTCGTGACGCAGGAACGACCGCAGGGTGGCGGCGAAATCCACCTTCCCCCCGATCTGCACCTGAGTGATTCCCGGCATCGTTTGCTCCACCGGATCCTCGGCGGTCAGAATATTCAGATCATCCGCATCCAGCTCCCGCAGACAGGCATACAGGGTGGTCGACTTACCGCTGCCGGTCGGGCCGGTCACCAGCAGCATGCCAAAGGGATGTCCCAGGGTCTCCTGCAACTGCTCCCGGATCCGTTCCGGCATGCCCAACTGCGCCAGACTCAGCACACTGTCGGCCTGGCCGAGAATACGCAGCGTCACCCGTTCACCCCAGCGGCTGGGCACGGTGGCGGCACGCAGGTCGGTGTCGGGCAGCTCCCACTCCTGCACCGCATAGGAAAATCCCCCATCCTGGGGTTTGCGCTGCTCCGAGATGTCCATGCCCGCGAGCACCTTGATACGATTGACCAGGGCCTCGGCCTGATTACGGGCCAGGCGCAAACCCAAGATCTGCAAATGCCCGTCGACCCGCATGCGAATTCGGGTATAGTCCCGTCCCGGCTCGATATGGATGTCCGAGGCGCGGCGGATATAGGCCTGCTTCATCACCTCATCCAAGGCGCTCACCGAATCGAACGCATCGTCAGGCGTGGCTGCGCCCCCGCCATCCAGGGCAGCCAGAACGAAGCCCAGCGCTTCAGGGTCGGCCACCGCCGGTTTAAGGGTGCGGCCCAAGGCCCGGTTGACCGTTTCCAAAGCCACCTGATCCGCCGGATCGAGGGTAGCCAGCACCAGTTCCTCCCCCAGCTTCACCGGCAGCACTTTGCGCCGCTGCAGGGTCGCCAGAGAGACCTTGCCCATTACCTCCTGAGCGGGCACCACCTGATGGGCTGCCACATAGGGCAGACCATGCAGGCTCGCCAAAGCCTGGAACACGGCGCTTTGGGGAAACCGGTAGTGGCGCATCAGCTCATCGAGCAGGGAACGCCGATTACGCCGTGCCACTTGCCGCAATTCACCCACCTGAGCCGCGTCGGCCAGCCCGACCTGCACAGCGGCATTCACCAAAAGCGCTTCGTTAATTGCCATAGGACGCCCCTCCCGCCCCAGCCTGAGCCAGCAACCGTTCGACCACCGGCCGATGCCGCGCCAGCCCAAGGGCCGTGTCCGCACCGATCCAGCGCTCGCGCACCAGATCCACCAGGGCCTGATCGAGCGTCTGCATCCCCTGGCTGCGGCCGCTCTCGATCAGGGAGTACAATTGCTTGCCCTTGTCTTGAGCGATCAGATTGGCCACCGCCGAATTACCCAGCAGAATCTCCAGCGCCGCCACACGGCCCGCGCCCTTGCTCACCGGCACCAGTTGCTGGGCCACCACTGCACGCAGGCACATGCCGATGCGCGAACGGGCGATGCCCTGCTCGATACCGGGGAAGAACCCCACCAGCCGATCGATGGCCCCCACCGCATCATTGGTGTGCAGGGTGGTCAGCACCAAATGGCCGGTCTCGGCGGCGCTGATCGCCGCCTGCACCGTCTCGCGATCACGCAGCTCGCCCACCATGATCACGTCCGGATCCTCACGCAGCGAGGCCCGCACCGCACTGGCAAAACTCTCTGTATCGCTGTGCAGCTCACGCTGATGCACCAACGAGTGTTTGTTGGGGTGGACGAACTCCACCGGATCTTCGATCGTGATGATATGGCGGTGGCGGTGGCTGTTGATCTCGTTGATCAGCACCGCCAGGGTCGTGGACTTGCCGCTGCCGGTGGCCCCGGTCACCATCACCAGCCCGTCCTTGAGCTGGGAGAGGGCCTGAACCTGAGGAGGCAGACGCAACTCCTGGGGGGTGGGAAAATGGTCGCTCAGATAGCGCAACGCCAGGATCGGCTTGCCCATCCCCCGATAGAGGTTGGCGCGAAACCGCCGCCCCTGGCCGTCGGTGTAGCCAAAACCCACCTGCCCGGCGCTGCGAAACTGCTCCCGCTGGCGCTCGTTGAGCATCCCATCGGCCAGCGCCGTGATCTCAACGGCGCTGAAACGCAGCCGCTTCTGCGGCTCCAGGCGCCCGTGCAGGCGCAGCATGGGATGAAAATCCGAGGTCAGATGGATATCCGAGCCCCCGCCGTTCAAACAGGTCTCGATCAATTCCCCCAAGGCTTCGACCACCGCAGATCCGTTCATAGACTCAACACCATCTCCATGTCCAGATACTGGGCCTGCACCACCGCCTCGGCCGCGATGTCCTCCGCCAGTATCGCGCCCAGACTCAGACGCACCGGCGAGACGTTGTATTTGAGCTGATCGAGATCCACCAGGAAGCGCTGCAGATTGAAAAAATTGCCCGTGGCGATGTAGCGCAGCAGCGGCCGCCGGTAAGGGTTGTTCAGATTCAGTTCCAGACTCGACGGCTCCAGCACGACATTGACGTCCTCCGCCCGGGGCTGACCGATCTCCTCCACGCTCTGGATATACACCCCCCGGCTTTCCGCCAGGGACGAAATCGACAGCCGCAGCTCCTGCATCTCCTGACTGTTGTCCAGCGGCACGAAAAAACCGCTCCGCGAACCGGCCCGCTGGCGCAGATCCGCCAGCTCCCGGCGCGCCGGCTCAAGCCGGGAGGCCAACCCCGCCGCCGGAGCGGGCACCTTGCCTTCCCCGGTGGCGTTCTCCGAGCGGTTGCGCTCCCGGCTCACCAGGTTCTCGGTTTTCGCCAGCGCCCGGTAATTACCCAGATGCCACAGCACCAGATAGCTTCCAAGGGCCAGTGCGGTCACCAGAATCAAAATCTGGTTCTGTTGTTTACGCCCCAAACGCTGCCAGAATTTCATGATGAATGCTCCGCCGATTCATCCGCCTGGGCCGTGGCGTTGGGCACCACCCACAGGGTGATGCCGAACCCCCGCGCCCCATGTCGCCCGATCGCCCGATTGATCTTTACATTGCGCACCACATAACCCAGCTTCGCCACCTGCCGCTCCAACTGACGGGAGAACAGCTGCGCCGAGGTATCGTCCACCGACCAGCCGCTGAGCAGAAAACCCTGATCAACCGAAAGCCGCCGCGACTGCTCCGCGAACTGATTGACCACCACCAGTTCATTCATGCTCTGCACCAGACTTTCCAACAGGGCCGGAACCAGCCTGTTGCGCGCCAGAATCCGCTCCTCCCGCAACAACGCTTCGGCCAGCTTTGCGGACTCCTGCTTCACCTGCCCCAGCGCCTCCTGCATCTGCTTCTGCTCCGTGGTCACCGACTGAATCTGCCGCGCCAACCGGCTCTGCTCCGATTTTTCATCTTTCAGCTCCGCCAGCTCGGCCTTGGCCCGGCTCAGGCTCAGCTGGGTATAGATCTCGTTACCCAGGATGCCCAGAATCACCAGGCTCGGAATGGCATAGCGCCAGAAATTCCGGTCTTTCCACAGCGGCGGACGAGGATCGGCGGCACGGATCCGTAACCCTCGGGACGCGCCTCCCTGGCGCTCGAATCGCGCCAGGGCCGCCAGGCGCTGAGGCGCCAACGCCCGTTGCGCCGCCGCGTCGACCCCCGCCGCCTCAGCCCGGGGCAGCGGAGTGACCGCCAACCCCAGACGGTCCGACAGCCGCTCACACAGCCCCTCGAGCTCATCAGGCTCCGCTTCCAGCCACACCGCCTGGGTGGCCGGACGCAGCAACTCCGAGGCCGCACCGCTGAGCAGATTCACCTCCGCCTGCGAAGTCGGCATCCGGAACTGATTCAGATTCACCAGCGCCGCACCGCGGAATCGCGCCAGACACAGCCGCTCCCCCCCAGCTCCAGCAGCAGCGACTCCCGCTCCTGCGCATCTCCCCCGGGCAGCGACAACAACGCCGCCGACAAACCGTTGAGCGGATAGATCGCCTCGAGCTGCAAACCATTCCGCCGGAACATCTCCCACCACTGACGCCGCCGCGCCCGGTGGATTCCCGCCCCGTACCACAGATACACCTGCTCGCCCTCCGGGTTCTCATCCCCGGCGTAGCTCTGCACCGCCCAGGCGCAATCCATCTCCCCGTCCAGGCCGAGCAGCCGCTCCTGCAGCTCCAGGGTTTCGTTTAGCTGCTCCCGGTCGATATACCCCAGGGTCACAGCCACCTCCCCGAAGCGGGTCAGTTGCGAACCGGCGTCCTTCTTCAGCTCCAGCTCCACGCCGACCTGATGGCGCTGCCGCGCATCGATCAGCCCGCGCCCCTCCAACAGACTGCCGATGGACCAGAAATCGGCGCCATCAGCGAGCAGACTCTCCAGCTCCCAGCGCACCAGCTCATGCATCTGCTTCGCCGGCTTCGGCTTATCCGGCGTCACCGGCAGATCCAACAGTCCGCTCACCACCTCGGCGCTGGCCAGCACCGCCCGCCTGGGCGGACGCTCCACGCCCTGAGCCTTGAGTCCGGTGAGAATCTCGTCGATCGCCCCCTGGGGCTGAATCCGCCGCGAACCCGCCAACGCCGCCAGTCTCGGCTGTTTCGCCGCCTCGGCCACCAGCCCGCCGTAGAGAGCGAAGCCGTCGTAGACAAAGACCAGCAGCTCGCCGCCGGGCTTGAGGCGGCTGAACAGCCGCTTCGAGAACTCGAGATTGAAGTTGATGGCCATTACTCGATCGTCCAATTGATGGTGGTGGAGGGCAGGCCGGTGAAAGGAAAAACTTCAACGATATGAGTTTTTTCAACGCTTCGTACGGAGCGCCGTCTTCATCTAAATCAGCCTCTACAAGCTGGACAGGGTCCGCCCCGTCATGAGAAACCAAAAGCAACAAATGCCGCCCCGCAGAGAGTGGTCTAGTGAGTGTCAACGAGACAGAAAAAGTACCTCCATGAACCCAAGTGCCTGATGTCGTTGTCAGGTCAAATGGAACTGAAGACGTCTGACGCCAATGCCCTCGCCCTTGCCCGTTCTCGAACTCAATCAGCGTTACGGCAATGTGTTCGTCTGGACTGAAGATATCGCGGTCTAGAACATCTCCTGGGGTATCGGGATCAGGAATTGTCAGCTCGTTCGTCACGTTAATGGTCAGAGTGGAGGCCGACTGCGCCCACTCCCATTCCTCCAGTATCAAAGAAAGGTCGTCGTCATACGAGGCAGGATCGGCATAGGCCGCCGTGGCCTCATCGAGGCCGTCCCTTCCGTAGCTCTTCCAGGTAATGCGCTCGGACTTCAAAACCACGCACCATCCATGATTCCAGGTATCGCTGTGTTCCGACTCAGCACCCTCGCCGGGGCAGTCCGCCGACCCGGCGCTGCCCTGGCTGCCCCAGCCATCCCGGAAGCTGTCGCCGACCAGATCAGGCAGGTAGACCGGACGGAAGCCTTTCCATAGTCTTGCGTCATCGAGATCTTCTTCATCACCGCTGTTATTGTTGAAACCGTTGCCATCCGGAGTCGGATCGAATACCGGCGTCTGTAATCCATACGGCAGAAAATCAACCACCGCCGTATCGGTCGTATCATCACAGTCATCCGCTTCCAACATCCCCTGCACACAGGGCGGCAGGCGCCCATTGTCCACCACATACCCGCTCGCCAGACTCAGCCGCTCCACCCCGAAGGTGCGCACCTGAATCGCCGCCTGCTTGAGAGCCAGCAGGCGGTGCTCGGTCTGGCGCAGGCGCTGCTGGGCGACATCGTCCCCCACCGTGGCGATGGCCAGCATCGCCGTGGCGGAGAGGATGCTCACCACCAGCAACAGCTCCAGCAGGGTCAGCCCCGCCTGACTGTTGGCGAAGCCGCTCCCCGCGCCATGATGTATTACACCGGCCCTACTCACTGCCCAGCGCCTCGACCCGGTCCACCACGATGGCGGGCCCTTTGGAATAGTTGTAGAGATGGATTCCCGCCAGGCGGTAGCGCCGCTCGCCGTCGATGACGCCGGCCAGCTCCGACTCCACCACCGGACGGGCCACATAGACCGGTATCACCCGCCCCGGGGCGATCTCCACGAACAGGCTGTGGGCCACCTCCGGCACCGGATAGATGCGAGTGACGGCGAAGGCCTCCTTGAGATAGTCCACTTGCTGCGGTGAAGGCCCCTGCACGATGCGCCCTTCGAAGGCCACCCGGCGGTCCGTGAACAGGGTTCGGGAACCCGCCACCACCGGTTTGTTGCGCTCCACGAAGCTGGGCATGTCCGCCACGAACACCTCACCCGCCTCACTGGCGCGGCTTTCGGAGCCGTGCCACAGGACGACCAGCAGAACCACGGCCAGCACCCAGATCAGGTAGTAGCCCCTTTTCAGTTCGGATAAACGCATATCACCTCGTCATCGCTGCCCGCCACCGCATCCGGCCCGCAGTCGTCATAGCCGTCAAAAACCCCGTTCGCACCAAAACCTACCAGCACCGCGCGTTGCGCCTGACCGTTGACGTCCTTCTCGACGAACAGCAACAGCGGACGTCCGGCGGTGTCCAGATCCGTATCCACCTGCGCCGCCACTCGGCGCGTCTGCAGATAGATCCCGGCGGGGGCGCGGCTACGCCCGGCCAAGACGGCCGGTACGTCACCCACCAACACCCCCGTGACGGGATCCCCCGCCGGGTTGTGGTTCGCCACATCGCCGATGTCCACAAAACCTTCGGCGGAATCGTCCAGATAGGGTCCCCGCCAACCCCGGCCGCTGTGCGCATCCCAGGCTATCGCCGGAGTAAAATCGCCGCTGACGCTATCCAATGCACCCGGCTCAACAAGCAGCTGCCACAGATTGGCGGCGTTGTAGAACCAACGCACCTGCTCCGCACAGGAACCCCCCGCGTAGGCAGGCAGGGAATCCATATTCACGCTGGCGACCGCGTGTCCGCCCGCCGTTTGGGCATAGAGATCGTGGGTGGCGCTGCAGGCCATGGCGCCCGCTCCATCCAGGTCGAACCTTCCCTCCCGGGGAAAGTAGCCGGTATCCTGCCGGAAACGGCGCACTGCCTGGGCCAGGGTAGCGAGTTCCACCTGGCCGAGACGCTGCTCCGACTCCTCCACCACCCCGGTCATCAGCGTGGTGGCGATAAACGCTGTGGCGGCGAGAATGCTCACCACCACCAGAATCTCCACCAGGCTGAAACCGGCCGATTCGGAATTGTTCGAAAGGAAATTGTTCATGGTCGGGGTTACCGCGTTCCCGTTTCAGGTTGCGCCACAGGGACAACGTGACTCCTCCCTGGGAGACCTTGGGCGCCCAGGCAGCAATCGGGTTGTGTGTGAATAGGCACGGGTCCGGACGGACCCGTGCAAGCCGAGTAAGGTTAAGAGCGCTTAGATGGTGTTACGCGTACCATCCCACTCGCCCAGCTCCTCTTCCTTGGTGTCGCCGGCGCCATCGACGATGGCGGAGAGCACCACCTGATCACCCGCGGTCCAACCGACGCCGCCAGCGCCCACGGTGCCGATGTTGAACAGGCCGATGAAGCGGTTGTACTGGGTTTCGGAGACGTGACGATAGACCGGCACCGAGGTCATGCCGCCCAGATCATTGGCGTTGAACAGGGTGGACGAAGGACCGAAGCCCACCGCCATCAGCACCGGCGCGTCTTCGACACCGGCGGTGATATCCGAATCGTCGGTGGTAATCGCAGTGCCATCAAACGTCTGCCCGGCCTCGCCCATGACCCGCTCGTAGCCACCGGTCCAGATGGCCACTTTGGGCGCGTCGGTCAGCTGAAAGCCGTCGGTAGCACCATCGCTGTCCGCGTTATCCCATGACGCGCCGCAACCGTTGGCGTCTTCGGAGAGAAAGATATTGCCGGCCACCACCGCATTGTTGCGTGACGCAATCAGGTCATCCACATCGGCGCAAGTGCCCGCACCCTCCGGATCGCTGGCGATATCGTAATACTGCAGGCTGGTGATGCCGCCGGCGTTCATGATCTCCGCCGCCTCGGCGGTTATGTCGATCAGCGCCAGGTCCTCAATGGCCAGCACTTCGCCGGAGGGTGAAGCGACGGTACCCAGCAGAGCCGCGCCGGTAGCCAGATCGGTGCCGGCATCGGTCACTTCGACCAGGGAGTCAAAACCGCTGGGCAGGGTATTTTTGTTCAATACCCGGAAGGTGCGGACGCCTTTGTTCAGTTCGTCCATCATCGCCACATGCGCCGCTGCTGACGCACGGGCGTCGGTATCCTGCAAAGCGATCGTGGCGGTACCGGCGATGGCGGCCAGTATGGCGACCACAACCAACAGTTCGAGCAGTGTGAAACCACCCTGTTTGGCCTTCAGGGCGCGCGCCTGACGGCGCAGTTTGCGGCTGGGAACGTCTTCCACGTTCACGCTGGAGAATTAACCGATCAATATGTTTGATCTTGGTTTTGCTAAACATCTTCGTAATGCTCCTGATAGTTTCAGTTGTGTTTTAAGTGCATCAACAATGTGGCCCTAAGGCCTCTTTGATTGACGAACTCCACCCACAGGAGCTTTCGTCGCCGAATCCCTTCCGTATGCATGATCCCTTGCTTCACCGACCCATCCCGGCCGAAGAACCCGCCTTGTGTTCCGCGAGTTGAATGCATTATACAGGGCCACATCGCAAATGCAAACAATTATCGTTTGCATTATAACGAAACCAATCGGCCGACTGACGGGTCGGTACGTGCACCCGGGCATCAAGGGCCCATTCCCGCACGCCACCGCCTAGCCAGATAATTTAGCTGTTATCGCAAATTACTATCATTCAGTGTTTTGGCGGCGCCGCTTGCACCCTCCTGCTCGATCCCGGTGTCTGTTGGCTAAAGCAACCCAGGCTGACCAAAATAGTCCTTGATCCATTAATGATAATAATTATTATTTGCATATCAAACCATCATTCACTCATCAGGAGCAAGCCATGTCCAGCAATCCAGATCTACTGACGAAAACCTTCGTCCTCGAACCCAAGCACAGCCACGCCCAATCCAGCCACGCACACCCTCCCGACAGCCACTCCGGCTCTCATGCCTGTAAAGGTGAGTGCCCCGACTGCCCCAACCGTCATGCGAAAAAGACACAGGATTGAACTCTCCATGTGCCAGCTGCCCGCACCTACCGGAGTCACCCGGTTGTTATTCGAAAGCGACGCGCGACACAACCGTGTCCGGATCCTCGATCCGGACACGGGGTCCCTCCTGCTCGAGACCCATGCAGAGGATCAGACGACGGTCCTCTCAAGCGCCCTGCCCACTGAGGCGCAGCGAGAATTGCTCGACCTTGCGGATCGGGTCAGTGAGCGTTTGTATTGCATTGATTTTTCCTATCCGGACGAGGCACCCGATACGCCCCGCCCCCCGGGTCCGCGCCGCAAGCTGTGGGAGCTGAACGGCAGCTATCACTGTCCGGTCATCGGCACCTGCGCCAGTGTTTCGGAGTTACGCAAGGTCGCCCGTCAGGCACAGCTGCAAAGTGAAAAGCGTCTCAGCGACTATGAGATTCACAGCTCTTTCGTGACCCTGGCCGGCGAACGCTGTCCGGCCTCCCGTCAATTGCACAAATTACTCGACCGCAAGTATGCCAGCGCGATCAAGTCATTTTCCCAGGCGCGGGACGACACCTCGCTGCGTCAGCTTTGGCGGGAGTTTCGTGACAAGGGGCAGATAGCCGGCGCGTTATGGGCCCTGATGACCCACCCATCCACCTCGGACGCACTGACTCGGGAGGCGTACGAGGAGATCCACATGCTTTCCCATCAGATCGGCGCATCGAACCGAGTCGATATCAAACAGCTGCACGCCCTGAGTCAGGAGGTTCATACCCTCAAACAGCAATTGGCGCGCAATACGCAAAAATCGGCGCAAACCCTGGCTGAGAAAAATCAACGGATCATGGACCTCAAAGAACAGCTTGCCGCGGGTCACGAAGCGCGGCAGCGGTTATTTCACCTCGAGAGTGGCGAAACGATTCAGGGTTACCAAAAACGCATCGAGGATCTGGAACGGAAACTGGCCGAATCCCTGGCGCGCGCGCAGCAAACGGAACGCCTGCAACTGCGACAGCAACAGGGGAAAGGAGCGCCGGACAGGGACGATGATCGCGTACCCAACACCATCAACCCCGGCGAGGTTGCGTGTACCGCTTGTGACCAGGCAGGCGCCTGTCCCGCCATTATCTCGCCGGTGGACTTGAGCGGCTGCTGCGTTCTTTGCGTGGGGGGCCGCACCGGCGCGGCGGATCACTATCGTCGACTGGTGGAGCAGAACAACGGCTCATTCCTGCATCATGACGGCGGCCTGGAGGACAGTCGGCAACAGCTCAGCGTCCTGCTGGAACGCGCCGATGCAGTGCTCTGTCCCGCCGATCATGTGAGCCACGACGCGGCGTTAAGGGTGAAACGCTATTGCAAACACGCGGGAAAGCGGTGTTTGTTCCTGCGTACGGCGGGAAAACGCTCCTTTGCAGAAGCGTTGTCGCAACTGACGCATCCAAAAGAGCGGGCGGAATGCGTCTGATCTCAACGCCTGGCTGGACGCCACGCCCCATCCCTATCCACAGTCAAGCGGCTGGGGTCTGTTATCACTCGCTCAACTGATAACGGGCGCCACAATAGGGGCAGGTGGCGCTGCCGGTCTTTTCAATCGGCAGATAGACCCGGGGATGCAGGGCCGCCACCACCTCACCCGGACGCGGGCAGCACAGGGGCAGATCCTTTCGGGTGACTTTCTGGATATCCTGCTGAGGGATTTGAGCTTCCGCCTGAGTCATGGTCACTTCTCCTGATCACACATACGCCAGCCAATCCGTATGGGCGGTCTTGCGCCCATGCACCAGATCGAAATAGGTTTTCTGCAACTTCTCGGTAATCGGTCCGCGCCCACCCTGGCCGATGATCCGGTTGTCCACTTCTCGGATCGGCGTGACCTCTGCGGCGGTACCGGTGAAGAACGCCTCGTCGGCGATGTAGACCTCGTCACGGGTGATGCGTTTCTCAACCACCTTGTAGCCCATCTCCTGGGCCAGCTCCATCACCGTCTTGCGGGTAATGCCGTCCAGTGCGGAGGTCAGGTCGGGGGTGTAGATCACCCCGTCGCGAACGATGAAGAGGTTCTCCCCGGAACCCTCCATGACGTAGCCTTCCGCATCCAGCAGCAGGGCCTCGTCATAGCCGTCGCGCAGGGCCTCCTGCAGCGCCATCATGGAGTTCATGTAGTTGCCGTTGGCCTTGGCCCGGCACATGGTGATGTTGACGTGGTGGCGGGTAAAGGAGGAGACCCTGATGCGGATGCCCTTCTCCATGTTCTCCGCCCCCAGGTAGGAGCCCCACTCCCAGGCCGCCACCATGACATGGACCTTGAGGTTGTCGGCCCGCAGTCCCATGCCTTCGGAACCGTAGAAGCACATGGGACGGATGTAGGCGGACATCAGCTTGTTGTTCCGCACCGCGGCCAACTGAGCCTCGTTGAGGGTTTCCCTGTCGAACGGCATCGGCATACCCAGGATGTGGGCGGAGCGAAACAGCCGCTCGGTATGATCCTTGAGGCGGAAGACGGCGGTGCCCTCTTCCGCCCGGTAGGCGCGCACACCCTCGAAAACCCCCATCCCGTAATGCAGGGTATGGGTCAGTACATGGGTCTTGGCCTCGCGCCAGGGAACCATTTCGCCATCCAGCCAGATGACACCATCACGATCAGACATCGTCGACATAGTGTAAGGGTCTCTCGTTACTCGTTGTTGTTCTGCATCAGGCAGGACCAGATCTCCTGCACCAGGGCACGCTCTTCGGTCAGCCGCTCCAGGGACACCCGGGAGGGCAGTTCCTGCAGGGCACTGCGGTGATAGACCGCGCGCAGCACCTTGTAGATAGCCATCAACCGTTCCGCGGCCTGGTCATTCAACAGCCCCAGCTTCGCCAGGGTCTCCAGAATCCGGATATTGTCGGTCCAGGTCAGCAGGTCCGGGTGCTCATACGCCCACCGAAGAACCGTGTATTGAACCATAAATTCAATATCCACGATACCGCCCACACCCTGTTTCAGGTCGAATTCCCGTGCATCGCTGCGGTCCAGGCTGACGCGCATCTTTTCGCGCATCTCCAGCACCTCTCGGCGCAGCTTCTGCGCATCCCGGGGCTGGCCGAGCACCGCCCGCCGGATCTGTGAGAAACGCGACCCGACCCGCTCATCCCCCGCCACCACCCGGGCCCGCACCAGGGCCTGGTGCTCCCAGGTCCAGGCGTTGTTGTGCTGGTAGGTCTCGAAGGTCTCCAGGGAGCTGACCATCATGCCGGAATTGCCATTGGGACGCAGCCGCATGTCCACTTCGTAGAGAATACCCGAAGGGGTGCGGGTGGTCATGATATGGATGATGCGCTGGGCCATGCGGGCGTAGAAGACATCCATCGAGACCGGCTTGGCCCCGTCGGTGAAGGCATTGCGATCGGGGCAGCCGTGCAGGAACACCATGTCCAGGTCCGATACGAACCCCAGTTCGATCCCCCCGAGCTTGCCATAGCCGACCACCGCGAAACCGATGGCTGTATCGCTCACCCCAGGAGGATAGCCATGACGTCGCACCATCTCCTGGAAACTCAGGCGGATCACCTGGTTGAGCACACTTTCGGCAATCCAGGTCAGGTAGTCGCTGACCACCATCAGCGGGATCTGTTCCGCGATGTCCGCAGCCGCGACCCGCAGCCGATTGCTTTGGGCGAATTGGCGCAACCGCTCCATCTGGCTTTCCAGATCCTGCGGGTCGATCTGCTCCAGCAGCTCCCGGAGCTCCCGGTCGAGTTTTTCCCTGTTCAGGGGTGAGTAGAGGCGCCGTGGATCGAGCAGTTCGTCGAGCAGGATCGGGTGACGGGTCAGCATCCCCGAGATCCAGGGACTCACCCCAGTGAGTTTGACCAGCTGGGACAGGACCATGGGATTCTCGATCAACAGGGCGATATAGGCGGTGCGGCGCACGATCGCCTCGAGCAGACCCAGCACCCTGGGCAGCGCCGTGTCGGCGGATTCGGAACCGCCCACCGCTTCGATCAGCAACGGCATCAGCGCATTCAGCCGCTCCCGACCCCGGCTGCTGAGTTGCCGGCAGGCATGGCTGTCGCGCAGTCGTCCCAGCAGTTCCAAGGCCTGTTGCGGCTGCGTGAATCCCGCCTCACCCAGGAGTTGCTCGGCATGCTCCGGATCCAGGGTATTCAGCCAGACACCGCTCAGGGGCTGACTCTGCTCGTCGGATTCGGCCTGGGGCGCGGAGATGATCAGATCGAAGTGGCCCTGCACCCGCTTGCGGTGCAGCTCCAGCTCGGCAGAGAAAGACTCCCATTCCGGGTGACCCATGGCGCGGGCCAGCCTGAGCCTGCCTGGAGGATCGTCAGGCAGGCGGTGAGTCTGGCGGTCCTGCCAGGCCTGCAACCGGTTTTCCACCCGCCGCAGGTAGACGTAGGCCTCGCTCAGCTTCTTCACCACGTACCCGGGCAACAGCCCGCGCGCCTCCAGCACCCCGAGCGCCTCGAGGATGGGGCGCACCTGCAGTCCCTTGTCTCGCCCACCGCGGATCAGCTGAAAGGCCTGACCGATGAATTCGATCTCGCGGATACCCCCGGGACCCAGCTTGATATTTGCCGACATCCCCTTTTTATGCAGCTCGGCGCTGATCATCCGCTTCATCTCGCGCAACGACTCGATGGCGCCGAAATCGAGATAACGGCGATATACGAAGGGGCGCAGCATGTCCATCAGCTCCCGGCCCGCCGCCCGGTCTCCACCCACCACCCGGGCCTTGATCATGGCATAGCGTTCCCACTCCCGGGCCTGGGCGCCGTAGTAGCTCTCCAGGGCGGTGAAATTCATTGCCAATGGGCCGGCGCCGCCAAAGGGTCGCAGGCGGGTGTCGACCCGGAACACGAAGCCGTCGGCGGTATGGTTGTCCAGGGCCTGCACCAGCCGCTGACACAGGCGGATGAAGAACTGTTCGTTGGTCAGACGCCGCGCGCCGTCGGTGTGGCCGTTTTCCGGATAGGCGAAGATCAGGTCGATATCGGATGAGAGGTTGAGTTCCCGTGCACCCAGCTTACCCATCCCCAGCACCACCAGGGGCTGGGCCACACCCTCGGCGTTGCGCGGCACCCCCATCTCCCGGCAGGCGTTAGCGTAGAGGTGATTCAGCGCCTGATCGATACAGGCATCGGCCAGCGCGGACAGATCCTCCAGGATCTCTTCCAGGGGCGCCAGGCCGGCCAGATCCCGCCAGATGATGCGCACCATCTGTTGACGCCGGAACACCCGCAGGCGTTTCGCCAGGTCGATGTCGTTGAGCACGCCATCGAGGACCGCATCAAGCCGAGTGGCCATCTCCCCCTGGGGGTAGACCCGCTCCAGGTCACCCTCGAGCTGGCTGCGGATCAGCCATTCGGGTTCCCGCAACGATGCCTGCAGCACGTAGTCGCTCGCCTCCCAGACCGACCGTAAACGATTCTGGAACAGGGGCTCCTCCGGCATCGCGATACCGGCTTCGTTCAACCGCTCAATCCAGCGTTGCCAGGCGGTCTCTGCTTCTTGCTGCAGAACGAAATCCGTCATGGAACGTTCATCTCTTGAGGCGCGTAATAGGAGGGTGTTCAAAACTCTGTGTCAACCAGATGTCACAGTGCCATGTGGTCTTCTAGCCGCCCCTCAAAATGTATTGCCAGTTGTGACAG
>JBEVVH010000049.1:0-20147 GCA_040507245.1 Candidatus Thiodiazotropha sp. | reverse complement strand
TGTTAGTGTTCGTGCATCAATTTTTTCCATCCGGGAATAATACGTGATATCCGTTAAAATATCTCCCTATTATTGAGCCGAGTTAATAAAAGACCCGGCATCAGGCAAGCGCGTGGTGCACTTCAGCCCCGAACCTGAACGAGTTAGGCATAGAGCTTCGCATCATCCCGCAAGACCTCTGGGAAGCAGCCAAGGCCCGTCAGGCGGCGTTGGATAGTATAGACGGGCCGCTTGTTGCCTGCAAGCACCCGCAACAAAGGCGCGTCCGTGTGCCGGAATACCAAAACCATCCCCCGTGAAAAGCTCTAAGAAGCGGTCTTAAGCGCTTTGCAAACCCACCTGCTGCAAGATGAGCTGGTGGAGGTCTTCTGCGCGGAATATACATGTCAAAAAAACGAGCTTTTGAAAGCGCAGGACAGAGCGCTCAGCGAGGCCCACAATGAGTTGCCGCGGCTCACCAAAGAGCGGTAGAACATCATCTCCTCCATCAAAGCCGGTGTGTCCGGCACGTTGGTGAAGGACAATCTGGAGCGGGTCGCCGCCCGGCTGGAAGAGCTGCAAGCACTGCTGGCGCGCGCACCGGAAGAATCTCGTCCCCTGCTCCACCCGGCCATGGCCAAGCGATACCGTGAAGAGGTCAGAGCCTTACGCACGCTTTTAAGTCATGAGAATGGTGACGGAGAAGCACGGGAAATCGTGTTCACCACAGTCAAGGGTGAGAAGGACTTAAGCCTTGATCTCTACGGCGATCTAGCCGGAATTCTATCCATAGCCGCGAAGGAGAAATCCATGCCCCAGAAATGCAAAAAGCCCGGAAATATTGCCTGTAATGACAATCTTTCCGGGCCGTCTGCTAAGTTGGTAGCGGGGGCAGGATTTGAACCTACGACCTTCGGGTTATGAGCCCGACGAGCTACCAGACTGCTCCACCCCGCATCAAGGTGCGCAATACTACATAGGTTGCATCAGGATGACAACCCCTGGTTTAAAATAATTGTTATGTTGTTGAAGTTCAGGCGTTGAAGTCCTGAAAAGCCAATGCACTTTACTGAAACCCGGAACCAGAGAGACGTTTGCAGCGGAGGGTTACAGCCTGTCCACCCCCTTGCGGGGTGGTTTGTTTTACAGGCTTTGGATTGGTGAGTATTGAGGGAGATTCAACCGCCGATGGCGTTGGCGCACAGCGCGAACAGACCCGCCGGGAACAGGCCGAGGATCAGCATGGCCAAGCCGTTGATGGAGAGCATCACCTGGGTGTCTATGCCGACACTGAGGGGAGACTCATCCACCGGCGGATCGAAGTACATCAGTTTGACGATGCGGATGTAGTAGAAGGCGCCAATGATCGAGAAGGCCACACCGACCAGGGCCAGCCAGGTGAGGTTCACGGATACCACGGCCTCCAGGACGAACAGCTTGGCGAAAAAGCCCACTGTGGGCGGCACACCGGCCATGGAGAACATCAACAGCAACATCATGCCCGCAAACCAGGGGTTGCGCTGGTTGAGACCCTTGAAGTCCTCCAGGTTCTCCGCTTCGAAGCCTTTACGGCTCAGGGCGATGACGACGCCGAAACCGCCCGCCGACATCAGCGCGTAGACCAGGGTATAGAACATGGCTGCGGTATAGCCGGCCTGATTACCCGCGAGAATACCCAGCATGATGAAACCGACATGGGAGATGGTCGAGTAGGCCAGCATGCGCTTGATATTGGTCTGAGCGATGGCGACCAGGTTGCCGATACCCATGGAGAGCACCGCGAGGATGATGAGCATCCCCTGCCAGCCCTGCCAGGGCCCGTTGACGCCCCCGTGCAGCCCGGAAAGCCCGTCCACCAGCAAGCGCATGGCCAGGGCGAACGCGGCGATCTTCGGCACACTGCTGAGGAACAGGGTCACCGCGGTGGGCGCACCCTGATAGACGTCCGGCGCCCACATGTGAAACGGTACCGCACCGAGTTTGAAGGCCAGACCGATCACCAGGAACACGATACCGAAGATCATCACCATGCGGTTCAGGTCGCCGGCACTGACCACCTGGGCCAATTCATCGAATCGCAGGGTGCCCGTGGCTCCATAGATCATGGAGATGCCGTATAGCAGCATGCCCGAGGCCAGGGCGCCCAGTACGAAATACTTCATCGCCGCCTCGGCGCCCTGGGGGGAATCCCGGTTGAACGCCACCAGGGCGTACAGGCACAAGGCCAGGAGTTCCAGACCCAGATAGATGGTAAGGAAGCTGTTCGCGGAGGTCATGATGCACATCCCCAGTACCGCGAACAGGCCCAGGGTGTAGAACTCGCCCTTGAACAGCCCCCGCTCCTTCAGGTAATCCTTGGCATACAGGAAGACCATGAAACTGACCACCAGGATGCCGATCTTCAGGACATCGCTCATCGGGTCGCGGATGTAGGAGCCGTCAAACACGATCTGCGCCTCGGGGTGGGAGACCGCCAGGGTGATCGCCAGGGTAACCAGCAGCCCAACCTGGCTGATCACATAGCTGACGATGCGACGCTCTTCACGGATGAACAGGTCGACCACCAGGACCAGACAGGCCAGGATCAGCAGGGAGATTTCCGGCAGAACCGGGATAAGTTGTGTTGCGTCGAATTGCATGTGTTTGCTACCGGTTCGGCTCCGTCAGGTTATAACTTGGAGACAGCAATGTGCTGCAGCAGGTTATTCACGGAGGCATCCATCACTTCCACCAGGGGCGCCGGCCACAGACCCAGCAGCAGCACGGCGACTGCCAGGGTACCCAGCACGATGACTTCACGTTGATTCATATCCTGCAGTGAGGCCACGCCATCGTTGGCGACCTCGCCGAACACCACCCGTTTGACCATCCACAGGGTGTAGGCGGCGCCGATGATCAGGGTGGTGGCAGCCAGGAAGGCATACCAGAAGTCGGCGCGGAAACTGGCCAGGATGACCATGAACTCGCCAACGAATCCGGAGGTGCCGGGCAGGCCCGCATTGGCCATGGCGAAGAACACCATGAACGCAGCGAACACCGGCATGGTGTTGACCACCCCGCCATAGGCGCCGATCTCACGACTGTGCAGGCGATCGTAGAGCACCCCCACACAGAGGAACATGGCGGCGGAGATGAAACCGTGGGAGACCATCTGCACCATACCGCCCTGCATGCCCAGGGCCGCACCGCTGCCCGCATTCTCCTGGCTGATGATGAAGACGATGAAGAAGCCCAGGGTGACGAAGCCCATGTGGGCGATGGACGAATAGGCGATGAGCTTTTTCATGTCCTGCTGGATCAGCGCGACGAAGCCGATGTAGACCACCGCGATCAGGGACATGCCGATGATCAGCCAGTCCAGGCTGTGGCTGGCGTCCGGGGTGATCGGCAGGCTGAAACGCAGGAACCCGTAACCGCCGATCTTCAGCATGATCGCCGCCAGGATCACAGAACCGCCGGTGGGCGCCTCAACGTGGGCGTCCGGCAACCAGGTGTGTACCGGCCACATGGGCACCTTGACCGCGAAGGCCATGAGGAAGGCGATGAAGATCAGGGTCTGCTCGGTCAGGTTCAGCTTGAGAGTGTGGAAACCGAGAATATCGAAGCTGCCCGACTGGAAGTACATGTAGATCAGCGCGACCAGCATGAACACCGAGCCGAAAAAGGTGTAGAGGAAAAACTTGATCGTGGCGTAGACCCGTTTCGGCCCGCCCCACACGCCGATGATCAGGAACATCGGAATCAGCATCGCCTCCCAGAAGACGTAGAACAGCATCGCATCGAGAGCGCAGAAGACCCCGACCATCACCCCTTCCATGATCAGGAACGCGGCCATGTACTGGGAGGGACGCACCTTGATGACCTCCCACCCGGCGATCACCACCAGGGGGGTGATGAAGGTAGTGAGCACGATCAGGGGCATGGAGATGCCGTCGATGCCCAGGTAGTACTCAATATTGAATCCCGGGATCCAGGGCACCCGCTCCACAAACTGCATCTCGGCGGTGCCGGTGTCGAAGGCGAACCACAGGGGCAGACTGACGATGAAGGTCAGGATGGCAATGATCAGGGCGGTCCACTTGGTTGCGTTCACATCACGCTCACCACTGGCAAGCACCATGAAGCCGCCGACGATGGGGAGCCAGATCGTTAGGGTCAGAAGGGGCCAATCGGCAATCATGCGCAACGTCCTTTAAACAAAGATGAACCAGGTCAGCAACAGCAGCAGACCCAGAATCATGGCAATGGCGTAGTGATACAGGTAACCGGTCTGCACATGGCGCACCAGAGCAGCCAGTTTGCCGACCGTGAAGGCGGAACCATTGACCGCCAGGCCGTCGATCAGGCCCCGGTCACCCGCCAGCCAGAGAAACTTGCCCAAACCCCGGCTACCGGCGCCGAACACCGCCTGGTAGACCTCGTCAAACCAGTATTTCTTGTCCAGCAGCCGGTACACCGGCGCGAGGGCGGTCTTGACCGTATCTGCAATGGCCGGGTTCTTCATGTAGATGTACCAGGCCACGAACAGGCCGCCCATGGCCAGGTAGAAAGGCAGTCCCATCATGCCGTGCAGGACAAAGCCCGTGGCGCCGTGGAAATGGGCACCGATCTCACCCAGGGTATCGTGCTCGGGCAACACATACAGCACGCCCTTGAACCAATCGCCGAACAGCATCGGGCCGATGGTCAGGTAGCCGAGGAACACCGAGGGAATCGCCAGCAGCACCAGAGGTATGGTCACCACCTTGGGGGATTCGTGGATGTGGTGCTTGGCGTGCTCATCACGGGGGCCCTCTCCATAGAACACCAGAAAGAACATGCGGAAGCTGTAGAGCGCGGTGACGAACACCCCGGCGACCACCAGGATGTAGGCATAGCTCGCTCCGGCGATCTCAGAGTGATGCACCGCCTCGATGATGGCGTCCTTGGAGAAGAAACCGGAGAAGCCGGGGAACCCGATCAGCGCCAGGGAACCCACCAGGGAGGTCCAGTAGGTCCAGGGCATGTACTTGCGCACCCCGCCCATATTGCGGATGTCCTGATCGTGGTGCATACCGATGATCACCGAACCGGCGGCGAGGAACAGCAGCGCCTTGTAGAAGGCGTGGGTCATCAGGTGAAAGATGCCGGCGGCGTAGGCCGAGGCGCCCAGGGCGACCATCATGTAGCCAAGCTGGGACAGGGTCGAATAGGCGACCACCCGCTTGATATCGTTCTGCACAATGCCGATCAGGCCGGTGAAGAAGGCGGTGGTGGCGCCGATCACCAGGACGAAGCTGAGTGCAGTCTCTGACAGCTCGTACAGGGGCGACATGCGCGCCACCATGAAGATACCGGCGGTGACCATGGTGGCGGCGTGGATCAGTGCGGAGATCGGGGTCGGGCCCTCCATGGAGTCAGGCAGCCACACATGCAGCGGCACCTGGGCCGACTTGCCCATCGCACCGATGAACAGCAGGATGCCGATCACCGACATCAGCGACCAGCTGGAATCGCCCCAGATCTGGATCTGGGTATCGGCCAGGGACGGGGCCATGGCGAACACCTCGGCATAATCCAGGCTGTTGGTGTACATGGCCACCGCGGCGATGCCGAGAATGAAACCGAAGTCCCCCACCCGGTTGACCAGGAAGGCCTTCAGGTTGGCGAAGATCGCGGTGGGACGCACCGACCAGAAGCCGATCAGCAGATAGGAGACCAGGCCCACCGCCTCCCAGCCGAAGAACAGCTGCAGGAAGTTGTTGGACATGACCAGCATCAGCATGGAAAAGGTGAACAGGGATATGTAGCTGAAGAAACGCTGGTAGGAATTGACCCCGGCCAGACTGGCCTTGGGCCAGTTGTGCTCGTCATCGGCCATGTAACCGATGGTGTAGATGTGCACGCAGAACGAGACGAAGGTGACCACGCTGATCATCACCGCGGTAAGCTGATCTACCAGGAAACCCACCTCCATATGCAGACCGTCGCTGACCATCCAGGTGTAAACGGGACTGTTGAACACCTCCAGGCTGCCGGTGATGAAGCGGTACAGCACATAGAGAGAGAGCAACGCCGAGACACCGACACCGGTACTGGTCACCCAGTGGGCGCCCTCGCGACCCAGTTTCGCGCCGAAAAAGCCGGCTAGAATCGCCCCGATCAGCGGTGCCAGTACAATTGTCAGATAGATATTTTCCATAACCGTTTTCTTTTATTTGGTCAGCCGCTCAGAGCCTGTGAAAGCCCGTTTGAGGCTTGTGTTACAGCCCTGATTCGCCGACCCGGTTTACCGAAGTCTCTGTTAATTCCGAGTTCCGCAAACACACCGCACAGAAAACCACCGAGTTCACTGGCAATCGTTTGCGAACTGTTTGTCCCTACCCTTTCAGCGCATCCATATCCTGCACGTTGATGCTCTGCTTGCTGCGGAACAGCACCACCAGGATCGCCAGACCGATGGCCGCCTCAGCCGCCGCAACGGTGAGGATGAAAAACACGAAAACCTGTCCCGCCGTATCCCCGAGAAAATGGGAGAAGGCGATAAAATTGATGTTCACTGCCAGCAACATCAACTCGACGCACATCAACAGGATGATGACGTTCTTGCGGTTGATGAAGATGCCCGCCACGCTGATGGCGAAGAGGATGGCGCCCAGGGTCAGATAATCCGAAAGTGCGATCATTAGTGCTTATCCTTTATCCGCGTCCATGGAGACGAGGCGAACCCGGTCATCCCGTTTCACCAGCACCTGTTGGGAGGGGTCGAGATATTTGGTATCCGTGCGCCGACGCATGGTCAAACCAATCGCGGCGATGATGGCGACCAGCAGAATCACCGCGGCCACCTCGAAGGGATACATGTAGACGGTGTAGAGCACGCTGCCGAGCGCCTCGGTGTTGCTGTATTCCGCAGCCTGCCGGGCGGGCGCCGCATACACGTCCAGGCCGAAGTTTTTCGGCCCCACCACCAGGATGAGTTCCACCGCCATGGCCAGAGCCATGATAATGCCCAACGGCAGCATCTTGATGAAACCGGCCCGCAGCACCGCCAGATCGATGTCCAGCATCATCAGCACGAACAGGAACAGCACCATCACCGCGCCGACGTATACCAGCACCAGGGCGATGGCGAGGAACTCCGCCTCGGCAAGCAGCCACACGCCGCTGCTGGCGACAAAGGTGAGGATCAGGAACAGCGCCGAGTGCACCGGGTTACGCCGGGTCACCACCATGGTTGCGGCAACCACGATCACCGCCGCGAGCACGTAGAAGATCAGCTTTTCAAGTGTCATAGAGGTTTGCCTAGGTTACTCATGGTTGGCCGATGATCAGCGTACATTCGCCTGTGCCTCGATATCCGCCGCCAGCTGGGACTCATACTTGTCACCCACCGCCAGCAGCTTCTCTTTGGTCATGATGTTCTCGCCCCGGTTTTCGAAGTGGTATTCGTAGACCCGGGTCTCGACGATCGCATCCACCGGACAGGCCTCCTGGCAGTAACCGCAATAGATGCACTTGAACAGGTCGATGTCATAACGGGTGGTGCGACGCGACCCGTCCGCCCGGGGTTCCGCTTCGATGGTGATCGCCAGTGCCGGACAGGTCGCCTCGCAAAGCTTGCAGGCGATACAGCGTTCCTCACCGTTCGGATAGCGGCGCAGCGCATGCAGCCCACGGAAGCGGGGCGATACCGGGGCCTTCTCCTCCGGGTACATGATGGTGAATTTCTTGCGGAACAGGTAACGTCCGGTGACGCTCAGGCCACGGAACAGCTCCAGCAGGAAAAGACTCTTGAAGTAATTGACGAATACGTTCATGGGTGACCTCAATCGAACCACCAGGGCATCTTATAGACCACGGCAAGTCCGACGACCGCGATCCAGACGATAGTGATCGGGATAAAGACCTTCCAGCCCAGGCGCATGATCTGGTCATAGCGGTAACGCGGGAAGGTGGCACGCAGCCAGAGGAACAGGAACATGAAAAAGGCGGTCTTGATTACCAGCCAGATGAAACCGGGCACCCAGTCGGTCAGGGCGCCAAGCACCGGCCAGCCCTGAAAAGGCGAGAGCCAGCCGCCGAAAAACATCACCGCGGTCAGCGCGGAGATCAGAATCATGTTGGCGTATTCCGCGAGGAAGAACACGGCGAAGGTCATGCCGGAGTACTCCACGTGGAAACCGGCGACGATTTCCGATTCACCCTCAGCCACGTCGAACGGGGCGCGGTTGGTTTCCGCCACACCGGAGATCACGTAGACCACGAACAGGGGCAGCAGGGGCAGCCAGAACCAGGAGAACAGTCCGCCCTCCTGGGCCTTGATGATCTCACCCAGGTTGAGACTGCCGGCGGCGACCAGCACCCCCACCAGGGCGAAGCCCATGGCGATTTCGTAAGCCACGATCTGCGCAGCGGAGCGCATGGCGCCGAGAAAGGCGTATTTAGAGTTGGATGCCCAGCCGCCGATGATCACCCCGTAGACACCCACCGAGGTCAAGGCGAGGATGTACAGCAAACCGGCATTGATATCCGCCAACACCAGTTTTTCATTGAACGGGAACACTGCCCAGGCGGCGAGTGCCGGTCCCAGGGTGATCGCCGGCGCCATGAGAAACAGGAACTTGTTGGCCCGGGACGGGATGACGATCTCCTTGAACATCAGCTTCAGCGCATCCGCGATGGGCTGCAGCCAGCCCTTGGGACCGACCCGGTTGGGCCCGACACGCACCTGCATGTAGCCGATGATCTTGCGCTCGGCATAGGTGAAATAGGCGACCGCCAACATCATCGGAGCCACGATCACGATGATCTTGATCAGGGTCCAGATCAGATACTGAAGTTCGGAGGGAAGCGCTTCCCATAGGCTGCTGAAGAGTTCCATCGGTTATGCTTTCTCCACAGTCACTTCACCATAGGGCTGCCCAAGCAAGGCGGTGCGCTTGAGCCCGGCGGAAATCCAGGCACACCCTTCGGGTATGGTCTCATCCAACTCGAGGGGCAGATCCACCTGATTGCCGTTCTGTTTCACCCGAACCTGGCCGATCCCATCAAGTCCCAGCTTACGCGCCTCCTGGGGATGCAGACGAATCGTCTCCTGCCCCGCATCCCGGGTCTGCTGCAGGGCAGCCGCCCGGCGTACCAGGGCATCGCTGGCATACAGGGGAATATCGCCGCCACGTTGCAGAGTGCCGGAAACGAGCTGTTGCTCAAGTCCCGCCGGTTCAGCCTGGTGGTTATCCAGCATGGCCGACTCACACAGCCCGCGAACCTCATCGAGGATCTGGGTCGAATCGGTATAGTCGAAACCGGGCTGGTCCAGCAGATTGCCCAATACCCGCAGAATCTTCCAGGCGGGCCGACTCTCACCCTGGGGACGCACGGCCCCCCGGCTCTGTTGCCAGCACCCCGCGGCGTTGACGTAGCTACCCGAGGTTTCGGCAAAGCTGGCCATGGGCAGCAGGATATCGGCGCACTCTTCGAGTTCGGCACTGCAGAAGGCGCTCAGCGCCACCACCAGATCAGCGCTCTGCAGGGCGCTGGTGGAGAGGGCGCCGTTCCAGAAATCGATTCCGGGCTCGACACCCATCAGCAGGTAACCCCGGCGCGGCAGCTTGAGCATGCTCAGAGCATTGAGCCCGCGTGCACCCTCCTCCGCAGGCGTTCCGCCGCAGGTCAGGTGAGGCACCGCTCCGACCAGCTGAGCACCCACGCTGTTGGCCGCGCTGGGCAGGATGGAGAACACCGCGCCGGTAGCCTGCGCGAGTTTCGCCCCGAGCACCGCCAGGGTGGCGAAGTCAGGATGCGACTGGGCCAGACCGCCCAGCATGATCATCGCCTTGTCTGAGTTTTTCAGACTCTCCGCGGTCTGCTTGGCGAAATCGTCCGGCTTGGCGGACTTCAGCCATGCAGCGGCGGCACCACTGGCTTTGACGCCCGCCGCCTTGGCCACCCCGGCCAGCCGGGAGACCCACTCGCTGGGGAGACAGGCAGACTGGGAAGCCACATGGTTCAGGGGTACCTGCAAAGGATTCAGGTAATGCACCGCGGCACCGGCCAACGCGGCCTTGCGTACCCGGTGGGCAAGAATCGGCTGCTCCTTGCGCAGATTGCCACCGATCACCAGCACGGACTGCAGCTGATCGATGTCGCTCAGGTCGAGGCCCAGCCAGTGGACGCCCTGCTGGGTCTCATCGAGACGGAAATCCCCCTGACGGGTGCGGGTGTCAACATTCGCACAGCCCATACCGCGCATCAGTTTCTGCAGCAGGTAGAGCTCTTCCAGGGTCGCCGTGGGTGTCGCAAGGGCACCGAGCTGTTTCCCGTCCCCTATTTCCTTGAACTTCCTGGCCACCGCTTCCAAGGCCTGATCCCAGCCTACGGTTTTCCACTCGCCACCCTGCTTGATCATCGGCCGGGTCAGGCGCTCCTCACTGTAAAGCCCCTCGTAACTGAAACGGTCCCGGTCCGAGATCCAGGTCTCGTTGATCGACTCGTTGTCCCGGGGATGCACACGCATCACCGTGTTGCCGCGCAGATGCAGATTCAGGTTGGAGCCCAGGCTGTCATGAGGCGCCACCGAATCGACCTGGGTCAGTTCCCAGGCGCGGGCGCTGAAACGATAAGGTTTGGAGGTCAAAGCCCCCACAGGGCAGAGATCGATCACATTCCCCGAGAGTTCCGAGCCGACGCTCTTCTCCACGTAGGTGCCGATCAGGGTATGTTCGCCGCGACCGGTCGCGCCGAGTTCCCGCAAGCCTGCGATCTCTTCGCCGAAGCGCACGCAACGGGTGCAGTGGATGCAGCGGGTCATGTCGGTGGCGATCAGCGGTCCCAGGTTCTTGTCGGCCACCACCCGCTTGCCTTCGCCGTAACGGGTCACGTCCCGGCCGTAACCCATGGCCACGTCCTGAAGTTCACACTCACCGCCCTGATCGCAGATGGGGCAGTCGAGTGGATGGTTGATCAACAGAAACTCCATGGTCCCCTTCTGTGCCGCCAGGGCTTTGGGGGAGCGGGTATGGACCTTCATTCCGTCGCTCACGGGGGTCGCACAGGCCGGTAATGGCTTGGGCGCCTTCTCCACTTCCACCAGGCACATGCGGCAGTTGGCGGCCACCGAGAGCTTCTTGTGATAACAGAAACGGGGAATCTTGATGCCGGCCGCGTCGGTGACTTCAATCAGCATGGTCCCTGCCGTAGCCTGCAGCACCTGCCCGTTTACTTCGATGGTGACTGTGTTATCTGTCATCGTGGTTCGTGTCTCTAGCCAACCCCGACCATGCAGCGCTTGTGGTCGATGTGATATTGGAACTCATCCCGGTAGTGGCGCAACATGCCCTGTACCGGCATGGCGGCGGCATCGCCCAGCGCACAGATGGTCTTACCGCTGATCTTGTCAGCGATGTCGTCGAGCAGGTCCAGATCCTCCTGGCGGCCCTGGCCAGTCTCGATCCGGTGAACGATCCGATAGAGCCAACCAGTACCCTCCCGGCAGGGTGTGCACTGACCGCAGGACTCCTCATGATAGAAGTAGGACATGCGTTCCAGGATCTTCACCATGCAGTTGGTGTCGTCGAGCACGATGACCGCACCGGACCCCAGCATGGAACCGGCTCCGGCAATCGAGTCGTAGTCCATACTCAGGTCCATCATCTGATCCCCCGGAATCACCGGTGCGGAGGAACCACCCGGGATCACCGCCTTGATCTTGCGGCCGTCCTTCATGCCCCCCGCCATCTCCAGCAGGGTCGAGAAAGGCGTGCCCATGGGGATCTCGAACACCCCCGGGTTGTTGATGTTCCCGGAGATGGAAAAGAGTTTCGAGCCACCGCTGTTTTTCACTCCAAGATTGGCGAACCACTCGCCGCCCTTCTCGAGGATCACCGGAATGGAGGCGAGACTCTCGGTGTTGTTGATGATCGTGGGTCGTCCGTAAAGCCCGAAGTGGGCGGGAAACGGCGGCTTGTAGCGGGGCTGGCCCTTCTTGCCTTCGATGGACTCGAGCAGCGCGGTCTCCTCACCACAGATGTAAGCCCCGGCACCCAGATGGGTGTGGAGTTCGAAATCGAACCCGGAGCCGAGCAGATTCTCCCCCAGGTAACCCGCTTCACGGGCCTCTTTCAGGGCATGCTCGAAGCGTTCGTAGGGTTCCCAGAATTCGCCGCGGATATAATTGTAACCCCGGGTCGCGCCGATCGCGTAACCCGCCAGGATCATGCCCTCAATCAGTTGATGAGGGTTGTAGCGCAGGATATCCCGGTCCTTGAAGGTGCCCGGTTCGCCCTCGTCTGAGTTGCACACCACATATTTCTGACCTGGGGCGTTGCGGGAGATGAAACTCCACTTCAGCCCGGTGGGGAATCCCGCCCCGCCGCGACCGCGCAGTCCGGATTTCTTGACCTCTTCGATGATCGCCTCGGGCGCGCGTTTCTCGCTCAGCACCTGTTTGAGCATCTGATATCCGCCCCGGCTTTCATACTGTTCCAGCAGCCAGGGACGTTCCAGATCCAGGGTACGCAGACAGACTTCGTTGACCATGGGGTTTACTCCAGCCCGTCCAGAATCGCGTCGACGATTTCCGGAGTCAGGTTCTCATAATACTGTTTGCCGATCTGCATCATCGGAGCCCCGCCGCAGGCACCCAGACACTCCACCTCTTTGAGGGAGTAAAGACCGTCTTCGGTCACCTCGCCGAAGCCGATGCCGAGACGTTTCTCCAGGTGCTCGACGATGACATCCGCCTTGTTGGTCATGCAGGAGACGTTGGTGCAGACACAGATCTTGTGCTTGCCCACCGGCTTGAGTTCGTACATGGAATAGAAGGTCGCCACTTCATAGACCGCAATCGGCGGCATATCCAGATAGGCGGCCACCTGGTCCATCAGTTCGGTGGTGAGCCAACCACCGTTGTCATCCTGAACCACCATCAGAGCGCCCATCACGGCGGACTGTTTCCATTCCGGCGGGTACTTGGCGATCCAGCGATCGATCTCCGCGCAGACTTCGGGAGAGAAAGAAATCTTGTCTTTTGCTGATACTGTCATGTTGCTTGCTCTAGCGGTCGATCTCACCAAACACCACATCCATGGTTCCGATCACCGCCACCACATCGGCGAGCATATGGCCTTTGACCATCTCGTCCATGGAAGCCAGATGAGGAAACCCAGGCGCACGGATCTTCAACCGGTAGGGTTTGTTTGCGCCGTCGGAAATGATGTAACAGCCGAATTCCCCCTTGGGGGCCTCAACCGCGGCATAGGCCTCGCCCACCGGCGGACAGTAGCCCTCGGTGAACAGCTTGAAGTGGTGAATCAGACCCTCCATGTCATTTTTCATGTCGTTGCGCATGGGCGCGGTGACCTTGTGATCATCGAGCATCACCGGACCCGGATGATGGCGCAGCCAGTGAATGCATTGCTTGATGATACGATTGGATTGACGCAGTTCCTCGATACGCACCAGGTACCGGTCATAGCAGTCGCCGTTTGTACCCACCGGAATATCGAACGCCACCTTGTCGTAAGCGGCGTAGGACTGTTTCTTACGCAGATCCCAGGCGATACCGGAACCCCGCAGCATGGGACCGGTATATCCGAGTTGCAGCGCCCGCTCGGGAGAGATCACGCCGATGCCCACGGTGCGCTGTTTCCAGATCCGGTTATCGGTCAGCAGGGTTTCATATTCATCCACCAGACCGGGAAAGCGGTTGGTGAAATCCTCGATGAAATCGAGCAGTGAACCCTGACGGGCCTCGTTCTTCATCGACACGTCCCGGCCGGTGACCCACTGGCTCGCCTGATACTGGGGCATCTTGTCCGGCAAGTCCCGATAGACGCCGCCCGGCCGGTAGTAGGCCGCGTGCATGCGTGCCCCGGAAACCGCCTCATAGCAGTCCATCAGGTCCTCGCGTTCGCGGAAGGCATACAGGAACACGGTCATCGCACCGACGTCGAGGGCGTGGGTGCCCAGCCACATCAGGTGGTTGAGAATGCGGGTGATCTCGTCGAACAGGGTGCGGATGTACTGGGCGCGGATCGGCGCCTCGATATCCAGCAGTTTCTCGATGGCGCGTACATAGCCGTGTTCATTACACATCATGGAGACGTAATCGAGCCGGTCCATGTAGGGAATGCTCTGATTGTACGGCTTGCTTTCGGCCAGCTTTTCAGTGGCCCGGTGCAGCAGACCGATATGCGGATCTGCGCGCTCGATCACCTCGCCGTCCATCTCCAGAACCAGTCGCAGCACACCGTGTGCGGCGGGATGCTGGGGACCGAAATTCAGGGTGTAGTTGCGAATCTCAGGCATCGGCGGCGTCCTGGGTTGCGTCATCCTCACTCAGATAACGGTTGTCTTCACGGGTGACCTTCGGCACCAGGGTTCGCGGATCGATACTCACAGGTTCATAAATGACCCGGGCAAGTTCCGGGTCGTAGCGCATCTCCACCTGGCCGATCAGAGGGAAGTCCTTGCGGAAGGGATGTCCGATGAAGCCATAATCGGTGAGGATGCGCCTGAGATCCGGATGACCGTCGAACAAAATGCCGAACAGGTCGAAGGCTTCGCGCTCGAACCAGTTGGCGCTCGCCCATACCGGCACCAGGGACGGTACGATGGGATGTTGGGTATCGACGAACACGCGCAGACGCAGGCGCACATTGTGTGTCACCGAAAGCAGATGATAGACCGCGGCGAAGCGGTTCTCCTCCATAGACTCGAGTTTGCCCAAGCGCTCCACTCCCCGGCCGAAGCCGGTGTTCGGCGCCGCATCCGTCTGCCACTCGGAGCGCCCGTAATCGGAGTAGTCGACACCACACACATCGATCAACTCCTGGAACGCGAGGGTCTCGTCATCCCGCAACAGCTCGGAAACCTCGATCAACCGGGAGGGAGGTACCACCAGGGTCACCTCCCCGCAGCTGCGCTCCACTGAGCATTCCAATTCACTGAAACGCGTGGTCAAATCATCGGCCAGTGCGTCCAGCCGAGCCTGCATTCCATTCGGGTTTTCACTGGTCATCTATTTATCACCGCTTTGACGGGCTATCGTGCTGGTGCGCCGGATCTTGTCCTGCAACTGCAGCACCCCGTAGAGCAGGGCCTCCGCGGTGGGCGGGCAGCCCGGCACATAGATATCGACGGGGACTACCCGGTCGCATCCGCGCACCACGGCGTAAGAGTAGTGGTAATAACCGCCACCGTTGGCACAGGATCCCATGGAGATAACCCATCGGGGCTCCGCCATCTGGTCATAGACCTTGCGCAGAGCGGGCGCCATCTTGTTCACCAGGGTTCCCGCCACGATCATCACGTCGGACTGGCGCGGACTGGGACGAAAGATAATGCCAAAGCGATCCATGTCGTAGCGGGCAGCGGCCGCCTGCATCATCTCAACGGCGCAGCAGGCCAGACCGAAGGTCATGGGCCACATGGACCCGGTGCGCGCCCAGTTGATGAGTTTGTCCGCCGAAGTGGTGATCACGCCCTTTTCGAGGATTCCTTCAATACCCATGTCTGGCCTCCACGTGCGTCGCCAACCCGTTTCTGTTCATGGCTACTCCCACTCCAAGGCTCCCTTTTTCCATTCGTAAATGAAGCCGATCACCAGAATACCAAGAAACACCATCATGGCGATGAAACCGACCATGCCGATCTGATCGAGGACTACCGCCCAAGGGAACAGAAACGCGATTTCAAGATCGAAGATGATGAAAAGTATGGCAACCAGGTAGTAGCGAACATCGAATTTCATGCGGGAATCTTCGAACGCTTCGAAGCCGCATTCATAGGGAGAGAGTTTTTCACTATCCGGCTTGCGAGTTCCCAGAAGGAATCCCAAGCCGATGACTACACCACCCATCACGAACGCCACAGCCAGAAAGATCACAATGGGTAAATAATTTTCGAGCATCTGTGTGCTGCCCCCTTTCCAATAATCATTAAATGACTTTTTTAAATGTTCAGGGAAGTCTTACAGTCTATCCTTTGCGCTGCGATCGTGTCAAGTTGACAAGCAATCGTATTTTGGATTGAAATCAATAAGTTACAATACTTTTGCGGACATAAAAAAACGGTATTACGCGAAACGCATACTACCGTTTTCCTGTATGGTACCGATGGCCGGATTTGAACCGGCACGGCTTGCGCCACTACCCCCTCAAGATAGCGTGTCTACCAATTCCACCACATCGGCTTAAACTCTGTTCTCCTTATTGCTTGTTGACCTCTACGGCAGGGCTTTCTTCCGAAGTGGTGCTGGTGTCCCCATCCTGGGACACATTTTCAGATGCTTGTGTTTGCGACTCCGCAATAACTTCCGCGCCGGGCACACCACTGTCGGTGGCGGCCGGTTCCAGCGCTTCAGCAGGTGCCGCCTCGATCGAGGCCGGGGCCGGTACATCGCTGTTCAGCCCTTCTGCCGGTACCGGCGGGATATCGCTGGTGCGTGGCTCCGCGGCAGGCATTTCAGGAACGTCTTTGAAACCTTCCATCACCCCTTTGGGCGCTTCACCCTGGGTCGCATAGTAGCCCATGGCAATACTGGTCACGAAAAACAGGGTGGCCAGAATGGCGGTGGTACGGGTCAGGAAAGAGGCAGAACCTTTGGCGCCGAAAACCGTGCCGGAGGCGCCGCTGCCGAAGGCTGCGCCCATATCCGCACCCTTGCCGTGTTGTATCAGGATCAGACCCACGAGGCCCACGGCCAGGAGGATGTGAAACACGGTCAGTATTGTCTGCATAATCAGTTGAACCTGTCAGGCGTCATCCTTGAACGAACAAGGGTCGCGCTGAAAAAATCGTTTATCAGTTGGCCGCGGTGCAGATGCCCAGAAAATCTTCCGCTTTGAGGGCCGCACCACCGATCAGTCCACCGTCGATATCCGGTTTCTCAATCAGTTCCTTGGCGTTATCCGGTTTCATCGAACCGCCGTAGAGAATACGGATGACCTCAGCCACCTCGGCGCTCTTGTCGGCCACCAGGCCACGAATGAAGGCGTGAACCTCCTGAGCCTGCTCGGGAGTCGCGGTCACACCGGTTCCGATCGCCCAGACCGGCTCGTAAGCAATCACCCCATCGGACAGGGCATCGATCCCCACCAGGTCGATCACTGCATTCATCTGCCGGGCTACCACCTCATTGGTGATTCCGGACTCACGTTGTTCCAGCGTCTCGCCGACGCAGAGAATCGGGATCAGCCCAGCGTCCCGAGCGACCGCGAATTTCTTAGCCACCAGTTCATCGCTCTCGGCATGATAGGTGCGTCGCTCGGAGTGTCCCACGATGACATATTTACAGCCAAAGTCATTCAGCATGGAGGCGGCCACCTCGCCGGTGAAGGCGCCGGAGGCTTCGATGGACAGATCCTGACCACCCCAGCCGATTTCGCTGCCGTTCAGTTTCTTCTGAGCCTCGGGAATGTAGACATAGGGGGGACAAACCGCCACTTCAGCGTTGTTGACCGTTCCGATACCGTTCTTGATTCCGTCCAACAAACTGCGGACGCTCTCGAGCGAACCGTTCATCTTCCAATTTCCGGCAACCAGGGGTCTACGCATGCCCTTACTCCTGCGACTTGAAGAAAGCGCGCTAGCTTAACCAGCTACGCGTTTGAAATCAATTAAAACGATCACATCCAGGCAAATTTCAGGAGGATCCTCCCGGATCAGTACCGACCTTGAGCAGAGTTCCTGTTCAAGCCTCGATCCCAACCGTTTCCGCCACCACATCGGCAATTTGCCGGGTCAGCTGCTCGACCAGCGCACCGTCTGCACCTTCCACCATGACCCGGATCAGGGGTTCGGTCCCGGAAGGTCTCAGCAATACCCGGCCGGCACTGCCCATTTCCACTTCTGCCTCCCGGACGGCCCGCTTCACCGCGTCGTTGGCCATGACCTCCTGTGGTGAAAAGCTCCCCAACCGCACATTGGTGAGTTTTTGCGGATATTTGCTCATTCCGGAGCTGAGTTCCCGCAGGCTGTGACCGGTATCATGCATCTCGGCCAGCACCTGCAGGGCGGATATGATGCCGTCTCCGGTGGTGGTACGGTCCAGGCAGATGATGTGACCGGACTGTTCACCACCCAGCACCCAGCCCTTTTCGGCCAGACGCTCCATGATGTAGCGATCGCCCACATTGGTGCGTTCGAATACCACCCCATGCTCTCTCAGGGCATGCTCCAATCCCAGGTTACTCATCAGAGTGCCTACCACGGCCCCCTTGAGTTCCCCCAGGCGCATGCGTGAGCGGGCAATGATGTAGAGGATTTCATCCCCATCCACTTCGTTACCCTGATCGTCGATCATGATCAGCCGATCCCCGTCACCGTCCAAGGCGATACCCACATCGGCGCCGTGTTCCAGTACCGCCTTCCTGAGGTGTTCAGGGTGGGTGGAACCCACTCCGTCATTGATGTTGAACCCGTTCGGCCGGTTGCCGATGGCAACCACGTCAGCGCCCATCTCATCGAACACATAGGGGGCAATGTTGTAGGTGGCCCCGTTGGCACAGTCCACGACGATTTTCATACCCTTGAATCGGGTCTTGAGGGGGATGGTACTCTTACAGAATTCGATGTAGCGCCCTTCCGCAGCCATCTTTTCGGCGCGTCCCAGGTTCGAGGAGTCCACCGTCACCAGGGGCTTGTCCATCTCCGCCTCGATCTCCAGTTCCACCCGGTCCGGGAGTTTCAGGCCGTCCGCGGAAAAAAATTTGATGCCGTTGTCCTGGTAAGGATTGTGTGAGGCACTGATAACTATGCCCGCCTGGGCATGGAGGGTTCGGGTCAGGTAGGCCACGCTGGGAGTGGGCATGGGCCCGAGCAGGGTGATGTTGACACCCGCGGCGGTGAGACCCGCCTCCAGGGCGGATTCCAGAAGGTAGCCGGATATGCGTGTGTCTTTGCCGATCAGGATCCGGCTCTTGGACTCGGTACCGAGCACCCGCCCCACGGCCCAACCCAATTTAAGGACAAACTCCGGAGTAATGGCACCTTCACCAAAACGCCCCCGCACACCGTCGGTACCAAAATACTTTCGAGTCACGAACGAAATTCTCGCAAATGATGAGCCCGGCTGCACAGAGCGAAACCGGTACTTGTCTGTTATTAAATGGCAAGCGGCGGGCTTTCAGTCAGCAGCCGAACCCCATGATCGCGGAACCCAGCGTACCGCAGCCACGACTTTCAGCGCATCCACCGTTTCAGCCACGTCATGGACCCGAATCACCGAAGCCCCCTTCATGGCGGCAATCACCGCGGCTGCCAGGCTGCCATAAAGGCGTCCGTCTACCGGCCGCTCATCCAGCAGTGCCCCTATCATAGACTTCCTTGAGATTCCGACCAACAGCGGCAGACCCAAGCTCAGAAACCGGTCAAGAGAGTGCAACAGCTCCAGGTTGTGCTGCAGCGTCTTGCCAAATCCGAAACCAGGATCCAGCAGGATGCGCTCACGTGGGATACCCGCAGACACACAGGCTTCCAACCGGTCGTTCAGAAATTCCATCACATCACCCACTACCTGGTCATAGTGCGGTGCGCTCTGCATGGTGCGGGGCTGCCCCTGCATATGCATCAGGCATACCGGTACCTGCAGTTGCGCCACCGTATCCAGTGCGCCCGGCTGTTGCAGGGCCATGACATCGTTGATCATGCCGGCTCCGGCAGCCACGGCTTCTCGCATCACCTCCGGCTTACTGGTATCCACGGATATGGGTACCGGAAGATCTTTCGCCAGCGCCTCCACCAGAGGCACGACCCGCCGCAACTCCTCCTCCACACTCACCGATTCCGCCCCGGGCCGAGTCGACTCGCCACCGATATCGATGATTGCCGCACCCTGCGACACCATTTTCAATGCCTGACCAAGCGCCTGGTCCGGATCGAAATAGTTACCGCCATCGGAAAATGAATCGGGGGTGACATTAAGAATCCCCATCACCTGGGGCCGACTGAGATCGAGGGTATGGCCCGCACATTGGAGCGATTGGAAAGCATCAGTCATCAGCGGGTCCGGGTAGTGGAAACTGGGGTTTCTCGGGCAGGACAACAACCTTTCGGATCATTTGTCACAGTTTCTACCACCAGTGGGTTGTTTCCAGACAAGCGAGTCTTCGATCTCATGAAAGATTTTGGGACATCCAAGTCCACCAAAATCGATTCGATCTTTGGCAGCCTATTAGTGCCCCGGC
>JBEVVH010000048.1:0-20152 GCA_040507245.1 Candidatus Thiodiazotropha sp. | reverse complement strand
GATTTCAGCTATCTCCTTGTAGCTCATTCCTTTCTTACGAAGACGGATTGCTTGCGTTCGCAACTGCTCTTGGGTTTCTTTTGTTAGTGTTAGTGCATCAATTTTTTCCATCCGGGAATAATACGTGATATCCGTTAAAATATCTCCCTATTATTGAGCCGAGTTAATAATAGTATCAGGGCCGCCGTGGTCAGACCGATCCACACCGAACTCCCTGATTTGGCCATGCTCTTAATCTTAGGTGTCTTTGTCATCATTCGTCCCCTACATGAAATGTGTTTACATAATAGCGGTCTGAAACGCAGTCCGCATCTGCTTTTGTCTGCTTCCGAGGGGGTGGCGATACCGTCCGTCCCGCTCCTGCGGTACTCAGATCGGTCCCGGGTGAATTCTTTGGTTTAGTCACGTAAGCTGTTTGTCATGAATCCGATAATTGTCTTTTTTGCGCTGTTTGTGGGTATTCCGCTGGTCGAGCTCTACTTCCTGATCAAGGTGGGGTCTCAGATCGGCGCCCTACCAACCCTTTTTTTGACCATTTTCACTGCATTGCTGGGTGGCTGGATGGTGCGGCGCCAGGGGTTGGCCACGCTTACCCGGGTGCGCGACGCGATGAATCGGGGGGAGGTGCCGGCCTTCGACATGATGGAGGGGGCGGTTCTTCTGGTATGCGGGTTCATGCTCCTGCTGCCCGGTTTCATCACCGACATCGTCGGCTTCATATTCCTCATTCCCTGGGTGCGCCGCTGGCTGCTGAGCGTAGGATTGCTCAACAGTGGTGTGATGCGCCCCGGGGGGCGTCCGGGGGGACCCGGACAGCCAGCGCAGGGTGAGACACGGGTGATCGAGGGGGAATTCCGCCGCGATGACGATGATCGGAGCTGATCCCCGAAAGGTTCAGGGATAGAGTTCCGGGACGAAGGTCTGGTCGGATATCGGAGGGCGCACATAGCCGGTATCAGCGGTTCTATGAGGCAGTTCGATGGGTTCCGGGGTGAGATCCTCGAAGGGAATCTGACTCAGCAGATGTGCAATGCAGTTGAGCCTCGCATGCATCTTGATGTCCGAGTTGACCACGAACCAGGGGGCCTGCTTGATATCGGTGTGAGCGAACATATCGTCTTTCGCTTTGGAATACTCCAGCCAGCGGGAGCGGGACTCCAGGTCCATGGGGCTGAGTTTCCAGCGCTTGTGGGGTTCTTCCAGGCGGCTCTGGAAACGTTTCTCCTGCTCCTCGTCAGAGACTGAGAACCAGTACTTGAGCACAATGATCCCGGAGCGCACGAGCATGCGTTCGAACTCCGGGCAGGAACGCAGAAACTCCTGGTACTCGTCGTCGGTGCAGAATCCCATGACCTTCTCCACTCCGGCCCGGTTGTACCAACTGCGGTCGAACAGCACCATTTCGCCGGCGGCGGGCAGGTGAGGGACATAGCGTTGGAAATACCATTGGGTCTTCTCCCGCTCGGTTGGGGCGGGCAGTGCGACGACCCGGCAGATGCGGGGGTTCAGGTGCTGGGTGATGCGTTTGATAACGCCACCCTTGCCGGCGGCATCCCGACCTTCGAAGATCACCACCACTTTCAGGCCCTGCTCCTTGATCCACTCCTGCAGCTTGACCAGTTCCAGCTGCAGCTTGAACAGTTCCTTGTCGTAGATTTTGCGGTTGATCTTTCGCGGTTTGTCGGATGTGTTCTCGACCGGTGCGGCTTCGACGGCCTTGGTTTTGTCGGTCTTTTTTTTATCTTTCTTTTCGGTTTTTGAGTCCCCCATCTTGCCCCCTTGAAGAATGTGGAAATGCTGGATGACTCTCTATTATCACACAGATTTCTCCAGGGTGGAGCATACTCGAGGCTTTGTTTTACTTAATTTAAACAAACTCCGCTCCGCTGAGCCGTACGGCCGGGGTGTCCGTTGCACTGTCATGGGGCATGGACATAAAAAATTATTCCCCGTGACCTTGACTCTCCCATATTTGCCTCTATTATTAGCACTCAGTTTAGTCGAGTGCTAATAATCTTGCCGGCCTGACCGGACAGGATTTCCAATTCAAATACAGCAAATATTTTTAGGAGAAACAGTCGATGAATATTCGTCCGCTGCACGATCGTGTAATCGTTCGCCGTATGGAAGAAGAGCGTACCAGCCCGGGTGGCATCGTGCTGCCTGACGCCGCTACCGAGAAGCCGGTTCAGGGCGAAGTGCTGGCTGTCGGCAACGGCAAAATCACCGAGAGCGGCGAGGTGCGTCCTCTGGAAGTCAAAGTGGGTGACAAGGTTCTGTTCGGCAAATACTCCGGCACCGAAGTGAAAGTCGGTGGCGAAGAGGTCCTGGTGATGCGCGAAGAAGACATCATGGGTGTGATCGAGGGCTGATCCTCTCAACCCGTTCCACTTGAGCAGGCCTGGCCTGCAGACGAATCTCAACAAGATCCCAAGGAAAACAGACATGAGTGCAAAAGAAGTAAAATTTGGTGATGACGCCCGTCAAAGAATGATGAAGGGTGTGAACATCCTGGCCAACGCGGTTAAGGTCACGCTGGGACCGAAAGGCCGCAACGTGGTGCTGGAGAAGAGTTTTGGCGCCCCGACCGTCACCAAGGACGGCGTTTCCGTGGCCAAAGAGATCGAACTCTCCGACAAGTTCGAAAACATGGGTGCACAGATGGTCAAAGAGGTTTCCTCCCAGACTTCCGATGTGGCCGGTGACGGCACCACCACCGCAACCGTGCTGGCCCAGGCCCTGGTGCGTGAAGGCCTGAAAGCGGTTGCCGCCGGTATGAACCCGATGGATCTCAAGCGCGGTATCGACAAGGCGATTGTGGCCGCCGTGGAAGAGCTGAAGAAGATCTCCCGTCCCTGCTCCAACGACAAAGAGATTGCCCAGGTGGGCACCATCTCCGCCAACTCCGATGCCAACGTGGGTGACATCATCGCCGAGGCCATGCAGAAAGTGGGTAAGGAAGGCGTCATCACCGTGGAAGAGGGTTCCGCGCTGCAGAACGAACTCGACGTGGTCGAGGGCATGCAGTTCGATCGTGGTTACCTCTCCCCCTACTTCGTGACCAACCAGCAGAGCCAGAGCGCCGAGCTGGACGATCCCTATATCCTGCTGCACGACAAGAAGGTCTCCAACATCCGTGAACTGCTGCCGGTCCTCGAAGGCGTTGCCAAAGCGGGCAAGCCCCTGCTGATCATTGCCGAGGATGTGGAAGGCGAGGCTCTGGCCACCCTGGTGGTGAACAACCTGCGCGGTATCGTCAAAGTCACCGCGGTCAAGGCCCCGGGTTTTGGTGATCGCCGCAAGGCCATGCTGCAGGATATCGCCATCCTGACCGGCGGCACCGTGATCTCCGAAGAGGTCGGTCTGTCTCTCGAGAAGGCCACCCTGGATGACCTGGGCAATGCCAAGAAGGTCACCATCTCCAAGGACGAGACCACGATCATCGACGGCGCCGGTTCCGAGGCCGACATCAAGGCCCGGGTCGAGCAGATCCGCGCCCAGATCGAGGAGACCTCCTCCGACTACGATCGCGAGAAACTCCAGGAACGTGTTGCCAAGATCGCCGGCGGTGTGGCCGTGATCAAAGTGGGCGCCGCCACGGAAGTGGAAATGAAAGAGAAGAAGGCGCGTGTGGAAGACGCCCTGCACGCGACCCGCGCGGCCGTGGAAGAGGGTGTGGTCCCCGGCGGTGGCGTGGCTCTGGTGCGCGCACTCAACGCCATCCATGAAGTTACCGGCGAAAATCATGACCAGGACGTGGGCATCGGTATCGCACGTCGGGCCATGGAAGAGCCGCTGCGCCAGATCGTGGCCAATGCGGGTGGTGAGCCTTCGGTGGTCCTCGACAAGGTACGTGGCGGCGATGGCAACTACGGCTTCAACGCGGGCAATGACACCTACGGTGACATGATGGAGATGGGCATCCTGGATCCCACCAAGGTGACCCGTTCCGCACTGCAGAACGCCTCTTCGGTGGCCGGTCTGATGATCACCACAGAGTGCATGGTGGCGGAGGAGCCGAAGGACGAAGCGGCGGCTCCGCCGATGGGTGACATGGGCATGGGCGGCATGGGTGGAATGATGTAATTCCCCTACGCCTTGATCCGGCGCTCGAAAAACCCGCCTTCCCAGGAAGGCGGGTTTTTTTATGCGTGGATATTTGTTGACCCGGCCACCCAATATGTCGTCTGCAGGGCTTCAGGCATGTCCTTGGTCAAGGTTTGGCTCGCTTCGGCTGAAGACTAATATTGGGTGGCCAGGTTGATATTACGCTTCATTGATTAAAAATTTGGGAAAAAGGTCGCTATATCTGTCATGACGATCAATGTTTAACCCGTCCCGGAAAATTCGGGTTTTTCCGCGGAGGGATCCGTTTGCACCAATGAGGACGCTTTCATGTTTCGTAATATCGGAATCTCGCTCAGGTTCGTGATTGCCACCGTTCTGGCGGTCGTAATTGTGCTGGCCATCACCTTTTATACCACCTTCAGTTTCATGAGCGGCATGCTGCATGATGCGGAGCAGAACGAGGTTAGTGAGATCTTCGAGAACGTGGTCTCCGCAGTGAATTCCGAGGGGCGTGTGGCCCGTGCCATGAGCGCCCTGGTGGCGGGTATTCCTGAGGTGCAGGAGGCGTTTGCCGCGCGTAATCGTGAGGCCCTTTCGGAACTCTTCGTGCCCGGTTTTGACACCCTGAAGAAAAACTATGGAGTGCGTCAATTCCAGTTCCATACCCCACCGGCCACTTCCTTCCTGCGGGTCCACAAGCCGGGAAAATTCGGCGATGACCTCTCCTCATTCCGTTTCACGGTGGTGGACGCCAACCAGAACAACCGGGAGATCCAGGGTCTGGAAGTCGGCGTCGCGGGCCTGGGCGTGCGCGGTATGGTGCCTGTCAGTTACCAGGGCAAGCATCAGGGTACGGTGGAATTCGGTATGTCCTTCGGTCAGGCCTTTTTCGATGATTACGCCAAGCATCACGAGGTCAATCTGGAGCTCTACATCAACCGGGACGGGAAGCTGGACCGCTTCGCCACCACCATGGCGGACAACGGTCTGGTGTCCACCGATGAGATGCTTGGATTGCAGCAAGATGAGCATGTATTCGGCTTTGGAGAACTGAAAGGCACCCGGGTGTCCTACTACGCCGCCACTGTGGCCGACTATTCCGGAAAACCGCTGGGGGTCATGATCATAGCCAAGGACCGGACCGCCTATGCGGATTCCATCACCAATCTCTCCTGGATGATTCTCCTGTTGGGGCTGGCATCGGTGGCGGTAATCGGTGTGTTGGTGTGGTTGATCAGCCGCGGTGTGGTCAAACCCATCTGCGAGGCGGCCATGGCGATGGAAAGCATTGCCTCCGCGGAAGGTGATCTGACCGTCCGCATGGACGAGACGGGCAAGGATGAGGTCTCCCGGCTTTCCCGGGCCTATAACCTATTTGCAGAGAAGACCGAACGGATGATTCGCAGTGTTGCGCACTCCGCCGGAAACCTGAGTGTGCACAGCAGTCAGTTCGCCTCGTTGTCCGAACACACCACACGGGGCATCCGCAACCAACATGAGCAGACCACTCAGGTCGCCACTGCGATGACCGAGATGTCGGCCACAGTGCACGATGTGGCGCAGAACACCACCCAGACTGCCGAGGCGGCCCGTCAGGCGGACCTCCAGGCGAACGCAGGACGTCAGGTGGTCAAGGACGTCTCCGGCAGCATCGACACCCTGGCCCGGGAAGTGGGCCGGGCGATGGAAACCGTGCGCCATGTGGAGCAGGACAGCGAGCGGATCGGCTCGGTGCTGGATGTGATTCGCGGGATTGCCGACCAGACCAACCTGCTGGCCCTCAACGCGGCCATCGAAGCGGCCCGGGCCGGCGAGCAGGGTCGTAGATTTGCGGTGGTGGCTGACGAGGTGAGAACCCTGGCGAAACGTACCCAGGACTCCACCGAAGAGATCCAGGAGATGATCGAGAGCCTGCAGTCCGGGGTGCACAAAACCGTGAGTGTCATGGAGACCAGCCAGGAGAAGGCGGCGACCAGTGTGGAACAGGCCGGGCGCGCCTATGAGTCCCTCGAGGAGATCAACCGGGTGGTAGAAACCATCACCCACATGAGCACCCAGATCGCTACCGCCGCCGAGGAGCAGAGCGCGGTGGCGGAGGACATCAACCGCAGCATTGACGAGATCAAACAGATCGCCGACGAAACCTCCCAGGATTCAGAGAAGTCCTACAAGGCAACCCAGGAGATGTCCGACGAGATCGATCAGTTGAGTAAGCTGTTACAGCAGTTCAAAGTGGGTGAATGAACACGCGAAATCGTTGCGGTGGGCCATGGTGGTGTATCTGAGCCGGAAGACCTGACTGCGCGCGGGTTCCTGGATGGCAAGGGCTCGCCAGATGAGCGGGCGGCTTTAGACCCGGTTCAGTGCTCCTTCGGTAAGTGGTATCAGTAAGTGATGGGTAGGCTCCCCGGAGGTAACTCCGGGGGGCATTTTATTGCGAGATGCGGTGCCCCGGCGATCGAGTCACGGGCGTTTGTTGCGGTGTGTTGGCCGGGCGCCGATTGACAGCGTTGGGTTCCAAAGGCAGACTGAACCCGACTCTCAGTTTGATGAGGGAGTATGCCGTTAACCGGCCGGATTAGCCGCAAGATCGCGCGACCGGCTGATCAAATCCCCGTCTCAGAACGCCGAGTGGGCGCAAGGGAGTGTATCGCCCAGTGGTTATCTGTCAGCTATGAAAAAGATTCTCGTCGTTCAGTATTCCCAGACCGGTCAGCTTTCCCGAATCGTCGATGCCCTGTGCCGGCCCCTGGCCGACTCGCCGGATATCGAACTGCGGGTGGAGACCCTAAAGCCGCTAAAATCCTTTCCCTACCCCTGGCCGTTTTTCGATTTTCTGGATGTGTTTCCGGAGTGTGTCTACCTGGATCCGCCGCCGTTGCAGCCACTCAGTGTGGATGCGGACTACCCGGCTGATCTGGTGATCCTCGCCTATCAGGTCTGGTTCCTGGCGCCGGCTCCGCCGATCACCGCTTTCCTGCAAAGCCCGGAAGCTCAGGCCCTGCTCAGGGACAAACCGGTGATTACCCTGATCGGCTGCCGCAATATGTGGACCCGGGCCCAGGAGACTCTGAAGGGGTTGCTGGATGACTGCGGCGCCCGATTGCTCGATAATGTGGTGTTGACCGATCAGGGCTCAAGCCTGGCGACCTTCGTCACCACTCCCCGGTGGTTGTGGACCGGACGCAAGAACGCCTTCTGGGGGTTTCCCCCTGCCGGGGTCTCTGAACAGGACATTGCAGCAAGTTGCCGCTTTGGCAAGGCGATCGAGACGGCACTGCTCGAAGATGCGGAGCGCGGTTCGGGGCCGATGCTGCAGGGCCTCGGTGCGGTTAATGCGGATGTCAGTCTGATCCAGTCGGAGAAAGCCGGCTACCGCAGCTTTCTGGTATGGGGCAAACTGCTGCGCCGGGTGGGTCGGCCGGGGGATCCCGGGCGCAAGCCGGTGTTGTTCCTGTATGTCATATTCCTGGTATTAATGATTGTAACGGTGGTGCCTGTGACGATGTTGCTCAAGGCGCTGCTGGGTCCGTTTATGAAGCAAAAACATCAGCAGATCAAAACCTGTTACGAAGCGCCCTCCGGGTCGGGCCGTGAGCGCATGAACCTGTTCGGTTGCGACACATGAAGGCGTACATCACCAATACTGCCTCTTTCCTGCCCAACCAGCCGGTGGACAACGAGCGGATCGAATCGGTGCTCGGCATGGTGGGAGGCAAGCCCTCCCGGGCGAAGCGCCTGGTGTTGCGCAGCAATGGCATCAAACAGCGTTACTACGCCATCGATCCTGAAACGGGGGAGATGACCCATACCAATGCGCAGATGACCGCCCAGTGCGTGCGCGCCCTGTTCGACTCGGAAGATGAACTGAGGGGTCTGCAATGCCTCGTTTCCGGTACCTCCATGCCAGATCAGGTGATGCCGGGGCACGGGCTTATGGTGCACGGGGAGCTGGGCAATCCCTGCTGCGAGGTGATCTCCACCTCGGGGATCTGCCTGAGTGGCGCGGCGGCGCTGAAGTATGCCTACCTGGGGGTGAAGAGCGGTGAGTTCGACCAGGTGGTCTCCACCGGTTCGGAACTGGCCTCTCCGGTGCTGCGCGCGGATCATTTCGAGGCTGAGTCCCGCTACAAGCTCGACCAGTTGCAGAAGAAACCTGAGATCGCTTTCGAGAAGGACTTCCTGCGCTGGATGCTCTCTGACGGAGCCGGGGCCTTCCGGGTGGAGTCCGAACCCCGGCGACGGGCCGATCAACCGGTGGTGGCGATCGACTGGATCGAGATCTACTCCTACGCCAATGAACTGGAAACCTGCATGTACGCGGGGGCGGAAAAGCTCGAAGACGGGGCGCTGCACAGCTGGAAACTCTACCCGCAGCAGTCCCTGCTGGATCACTCGGTGATGAGCATCAAGCAGGACGTCAAGCTGCTCAACGAGCACATCGTGCCGATGGCGGTGGTGGAGACCCTCAAGCGGGTGATCCCGAAAACCGGCCTGCGCGCAGAGCAGGTGGACTACTTCCTGCCTCACATCTCCTCCATGTTCTTCGAGGACAAGGTCTACGAGGCCCTGGTGGACCTGGATTTCGAGATCCCCAGGGAGCGCTGGTTCAGCAACCTGACCACCCGGGGCAATACCGGTTCCGCTTCCATCTACATCATGCTGGATGAGCTGCTCAAATCCGGGCGGGTCAAAAGCGGCGACCGGCTGCTTTGTTTCGTCCCGGAAAGCGGGCGTTTCTCCAGCTCCTTCATGTTGCTGACCGCAGTATGAAGTTCCGGGATATTCCACAGGATCAGGCTCAATCCCTGGGGGGCGAGACCAAGGTGATCTACGCCGAGTCCGAGGGCGGGCGGATCGAAATCAACCAGACCTCGGGCTGGGAAGTCGAGGAACTGGTGCTCGAACAGGCCCTGGACGAGATCGAGCGACTCAGCCAGGACGCCCTGGCGCGGGCGCGCCAGGGACTGACATCGCCCCTAGAATACCATATGTACCACCAGCGCATGGACCTGTCGATGCTGGCCCAGGCGGTGGGGCGGTTCCAGTGGTGGGTGAAGCGGGATTTCGATCCACGCCGCTTCGCCGTCTGCTCCGAAGTCCGGCTGGCGGGCTATGCGGAGGTGCTGGGCATCGACGTGGCGACCCTGAAGCATCTGCCGGACGGGGACACTGAGTGATGCCGGCGGAATTCGATCATCGTCATGCGGCCCATTGCGAGACCGGCGCCATGTCCGGGATGCTGCGCCATCACGGACTGGAACTCTCTGAGGCGATGGTATTCGGTCTGGCCAGCGGACTGACCTATGCCTATATCCCCCTGGTGAAGATCAACGGCTTGCCCCTGATTGCCTACCGTACACCGCCGAGAATGATCATCCGCGCCCTGTCCCGGCGCATTCCCGGCCTGCGCATGAACTTCCGCAGGTTCCGCAAACCGCAGCAGGGAGAAGCGGAGCTGAACCGGCTGCTAGACCAGGGCCAGGTGGTGGGTCTGCAGACTTCCGTGTTCTTCCTGCCCTATTTTCCGGAGAACATGCGTTTCCACTTCAATGCCCACAACCTGCTGGTGTATGCCCGCGAGGAGGGGCAGTACCGGATCAGCGACCCGGTCTTCTCCCATGTGGTGTCGGTGGATCCGCCAAGTCTCAGCCGGGCGCGCTTTGCCAAGGGGGCCCTGGCGCCCAAGGGGTTGCTCTACTACCCGGACTCGGTGCCGGAGACCATCGATTATTCGACCCTGCTGCCCAAGGCGATCCGTTTCACCGCGAAGATCAACGGGCCGAAAAGCCCGGTGCCTATCGCCGGGGTCAAGGGGATTGGCCGGGTGGCGCGCAATATCCGACGGCTGGCCGGGGTCGAGGATCGCAAGGCGCATCTCTACCTGGGACACATCGTGCGCATGCAGGAGGAGATCGGCACCGGCGGGGGCGGTTTTCGTTTCATGTACGCGGCCTTCCTCCAGGAGGCGGCTGAAATCCTCGGATCCGAGCTGCTCGAAGAAGCGGCTCAGGAGATGTCCCGTATCGGTGACGAATGGCGCCTGTTTGCCCTGATGTGCGCGCGCAAGAGCAAGGCCCGCTACGACGATACTTTTGATTCCATTGCCGACCAGCTGGATAAGATCGCCGGTCTGGAGGCGGAGCTCTACAGCCGGCTGGTGCGTCTGTAAAGCCAGTTTGCCCGTTACCACGCTCCGCGTGGGGACACAGATACCGTTCCAGAGGACAGTTCGAACCTGATCACTACCATCTCTGGCTTAGGTAGGCATTCTCACGCAGAGCGTGGGAACGATGCCCTGGTGTCGTGTTCTGTGCGGGTCAGTCCAAACCTTATTTGAGGCAGGGTGGCTGATCCGGGTGCTGGGTGCAGAGTTCCGCCTGGCGGGTCTCCCTGGGGGGTGATGTGGGTTGCCATAGGGCGAGTTTCTCGCCGATCGCCTCGCCAATGAATCGCTGCGGCAGGGATGGCTCGCGTTTTTCCCGCTGCTCCTTGTCCGCTACCCAAGTCTCGGCCAGATCGAAGGCGCGGATGAAATTCGCGCTCTCCTCGAGTCCATGCTTGAAATAGGCGGTGCCGAAATCGGTGAACTCACTCTCCGCCCCGCAACCAAACGAGGTCCGGTCGGGAGCGGCAGCGGTCATGATCAGGGTGTTTGGATCCTTGAGAGCTTCGATAAAGCCGCCTGAATAGCAGCTTGAAACCAGCAGGATGCGCCAGCGGATACCCGAGTCATCGAGGGCCTGGCGCACCTGTTGCGGGGTCAGGTCATCCAACCGGATGGGACCGAAATTGACCGAAAAGCGGTGGCTTTTACTGCCGTGGGAGGTCATGAACAGAAACAGCACGTCTTCCTGGGTATCCATGTGTGAGCCCAGGCTGGCGAGGGCATCGCGCAGGTTATGACGGTTGGCTAGAGGGTAACGCTTCACGGTGTCCACGTTGTTGACCAGGATCAGGGAGTGCCCCAGGGTGTCGAAGCGCTGGTCGAACAGCTGGCGCACATACTCCACCTCGTTGAGAAATACCTTCTCCAGACCATATCCGCCCATCGCCAGCAGATACAGGTCCGCCACCCCCGGACGCTGGGGTTCGATGCCCGCCAGGGTCGACTGCAGCAGTTGAGGCTGGTCGTAGAAAAGGTCTTCCATGCTGAGTTCGTAGAGTCTGGCATAGGGGTTGTCCGCGGTCTCCGGTTCATCGCTGTACCAGAGCTGGGTGTGGGGCAGCAGCCACAGGCTGGTGATACCGAGTGCGATGTTCAGTACCGCCAGTGTCACGGCGCGGCGCTTGGGCAGGTCGATGAAAAGCTGCAACAGCCGCACCAGAATCAACAGTTGCCAGATCACCGGCAGCAGCCACACCAGCCAGAGGCCCGCGAGGTTCAGCTCGCTTTCGGCAATCCGGTTTGAAAGCAGCTGCGAGACCACCAGGTAGATCGGCGAAAATGCCAGGTTGGCGATCACCAGGCCGCCGGTCTGACGGGCCTTGGCTCCAGCCAGACGCGCCACCAGAAGTATCAGCATCAGGTCGAACAGGTAGGCTGCGGCCAGGTAGTTGAGTCCGTATCCCGAATAGCTCGCAGGGTAGTCCGTGCCCAGGCTCTCAATCAGCACATCAAGACCGATCATCAACAGCATAAGCGCAAGACCCTGGTCGAAGCTGATGATGAAATCGTTGCCCGTGACGCGCATTCCGGTAGCCAGACGCAGTCCGGCGGTGAGATTTTGACGAATGGCTTGAAGCTGGGCTGACGGGTTACGGGCGTCCATCGCTCGGTACTCCTTCCTGGGAACGGTTCGAATCGGCCATGGGGCGGTGTTGAGAGGTTTATCGGCCCGGGTGCCCGGAGCTTGATTCACCGGCCGTCCGGGTTGGCGAGCTTAACGAATCAGCGGTCAGGTATTTCGATCAGGGTCACGCACAGACGGCGGCTCCCCGGGGTCCGATTAATCATGACCAGGCGTTCCCCGCTGTGTGCGGAAACCAGCCAGTTCTGCAGATGAAGGGCGTTTTGTGTCGGCATGCGACCCTCGAATGCCGGCGCGACCCACTCCCCCGGCAACTGGCTGATCAATGTCTGCGGTTCCCGGAACCCGTCGGCGGTCAGGATGTGGGTGGTCTGGTGCTGCCGGCACCAGGCGGGTAGATCCAGAGGATCCTGAAACGGACCGCAGAAACGTACCCGGGCCCGGGGCGGTTCTGATTGCTGCGGGTGGCCGCAGTGGAACCAGAAGCTGCCCTCTGCCAGGGGCTCCCCGGGACTCAGGCCAAGCCGGCGACGATGCTGGTTCGGTTCCTTGGGTACCTCATCCACGGCGCCCAGCAGGATCGGCAGGCCCTGTTCCTGCCTCAGGGTGTCGGCAATCTGAAATCCTGCCTCCAGGGAGCAATCGCCCCGTGAGACCGTGGTTACCTGGCCGCCGATGTGCAGAGCCTGGCTGACGTGAAAGGCGGTGGAGTTATTGACTGTGTTGATGAAGGCGATGGGGTTGGGGATGGCGTGCTGGGCAAAGATCTGTTCATTGTTCTGAATGGTGCTGCTCAGGTTGGCATCGCCGCTGGCCAGGATCAGTTGGGTTTGCGGATTGAGGTTGTCATGTCCGGGGGTGGCGGACAGGCCGAGCAGGCTCAACTGGGTGAGCCGGTCCGAACGCCGGGGCGCCTTCAAAGGGCTCGATTTGAGCGGTTCGCTCAATTCCGGGAGTTGATCCCTGATGCACTGGTTGAAGCCACCAAAGTCATACAGGGGCAGGTTGAGTTCCATCAGGCCTTCTCCAGCACGACCACGGTGTTGCTGCCGCCGAAACCGAAGAAGTTCAGCAGGTAGAATCCAGACTGCGCTTCCCGGTTATCTGCTATGGGGATCAGCTCGAGCTCCGGGTCCGGCTGTTCCAGGTTGAGCGTACCGGGGAGCCAGCCCTCGCGCAGGGCCTGACCCAAAAGGATCAACTCCAGGGCGCCGCAGGCCCCCAGGGTATGTCCCACATAGGGTTTCAGGGCAGTGATCTGCGGGGCGTCCGCGCCGAACACGCTGACGATGCCCCGGGATTCCGAGGCGTCGTTCATGCGGGTGCCGGTACCGTGGGTCTTGATCGCCAGAATCTGCCGTCGCTCGATGCCTGCGTACTGCATGGCGCGGTCCAGGGCCTGGGCGATGGTCGAACCGTCCGGGTTGGAGGTGGTGATGCTGTAGGGATCGAAACTGCTGCCGCCTCCGTGTACGTAAAGGCCGGTTGCGGGGGGCGTGTCCAGCTGGCTGCTCAGCACCAGGGCGGAACAGGACTCGCCCAGCAGAATACCGTCGCGCTGGGTATCAAAGGGGGCGATGCGTCGCTCGGCAATGAGTTGCAGACCGGAGAAGCCGGTGATAGTGGTCTCGTTGTACAGCTCGATGCCGATCACCAGGGCATGCCGGTATTTCCCCTGTTGCAGCATGCTGTGAGCGAGCAACAGGGCATTCGCGCTGGAGGTGCAGGCGGTGTTCAGGTTGAAGGGTTCGCCGCCGATGCGGAAACGTTCGCAGAGGGCTGCACCCAGTCGGTTGTAACCGGTGTAGGTCATCGGCAGGGCATCCGGGTCGCCGGCCGCGAGTTGCCTCTGATAGACGATCTCGCTTTGTCTCAGGTCGTAGCTGGAGGAGCCGATGAATACCCCGGTGTGAAGTCGCTCCTGCGGGGAGAGTCCGCTGCGCTCCAGGGCTCGCTCGACCACCTCGAAAAGGATTGTGAAGAGACGGTTCTCATCATCCAGGTCGTGGTCGATGGTGTAGTAGGGCAGCTCGAGTCCGGTGGATGCCAGGGTGATGCTTGGCGGTGTGTAATCGGTGGCCGGATCGTAGGACGCAGGCAACCCCCCGAGGTTTTCGCCCAGGTGTGAAGCGCATGCCATGCCGATGATGGGGAGTCGCCGCGGGGTCATTTTCTGAAGGGAAACCAGGGACGGGTTCGTCCCGAGGGTCGGCTATTCCGGGTGCAGGAAATCCGCCAGATTGTCGATCGTGGCGAGTATCTGTCGAGAGTCCGCATCGTTCTGAATGTGTACCCCGTAACGGTTCTTGATGGTCACGATCACCTGCAGCATGTCGATGGAATCGAGTCCAAAACGCGCCTCGGGGCCGGCCAGGTATTCATCATCCTTGATGTCCTCCGCTGTGAAATCTTCCAGTCGGCACTCGTCCACGATCATCTGTTTGAGTTCCAGCTTGAACTGTGAGTCCATTGAACCTTTCATGTTTTGCCGTCCGTCAGTTCACGATATGAGTAGAGTGCCAGTAGAAACAGGATACCCGAGAGCGCCAGCAGCTTGAGGATCTCCGGGCCGACCTGAGACCAGTCACCCTGGCGCAGCAGGACCGCGAAAAATCCCTCCAGCGCCCAGTTCATGGGTGAGAGCGCGGCGATATGCTGCATCAGTTCGGGCATCACGAAAGTGGGCACCATGATACCACCAATGGCGGCCAGGATCAGATTGCTGATGCCGCCCAGGGTGGTGGCCTGCTCACTGGTCCTTGCGCGGGTCGCTATCAATAACGCAAAGCTGATCGCCGACAGGCTGACCGCCAGAATCAGGGGCAGCAGCCACCAGGCGTTGGCGCCCACTTGCAGACCCTCACCGGTCAACAGGGGCACCAGGTGGATCCCCACCAGCAGCATCAGCGCCGCCTGGATCAGATTGATGATCAGGTAGGGAATCAGCTTGCCCAGCAGCAGCACAGTACCGGAGACCGGCAGGGTGCGCAGCCGTTGCAGGGTACCCTGCTGTCGTTCGGTCAACAGGGTGGTGGCGATCGGCAGGACCACGAAGTACATGGAAAAGATCAGCCAGGCAGGTACGCTCTGCTGCACCGAGTTGGGAGAGGCCGAGTCAGTGCCGTCCAGGGATCGGCTGACTACCAGGGTGCGTCCGAGGAGGTGGTCGATACGGCTCTGACGCTCCTCATCACTGATGTCGTCATAGGTGAACAACCGCCTCACCTGGGCAGCGCCCAGAGCCTCGCGCACCGATCCGAGGATGGAACGGCGCAGGGAGGCGGGCAGGCTGGGGGCGTAGATGATCTGCAACTTGTCCCCATCCGGACTTTGGGGGCTCGAAAGGGTGTCGGGAAATCCCTTCGGCAGCAGGATGGCCGCCAGGTAACCAGCCGCGCTCATTTGCTGCTCCAGGGCTTCGCGTTCTGTCACGGCAATCACGTTGAGGCCGTCCAGGCTCTCGAAAGTGGTGCGCAGATCGGCTGGCATTGCAGCGGGGTCCTCGATCCACAGGCCCACCTTGGGATGCGCCTGGCTGTCGCCCCCCATGCGGTCCTGCAGGGCCAGGGACATGATCAGGATGAACACCACCGGCAGCAGAAACAGCACCAGCAGCGCATGCGGGTCCTTGAGGACCAGGCGAATCTCTTTTTGGATCACTGACAGAAGCATGCCGGGTCAGTCCCTGAGGCGGGTGTGGGTCAGTTCGAAAAAACGCTTTTCCAGGTCCTGCCTGCCATAGCTGAGTCCTGTTACCCGGATCTGCGCCTCTTCGAGTTGGCGTAACAGGGTCGGCAGTTCAGCGATACCGGCCGGGTGGCCGCTGATGACATGCTGGGTGCGCTTCAAGCCAAGTCGGGTGAGGTCGGCTTCAAACCGATGCAGCTGTTCCTCGGGTGTCCGGGGGTCGAGGTCGATCCTCAGCAGAGGGCGTTTGCCCAGCAGTTCACTCAGGGTGCCCTGTTCGAGGATCCGCCCGTGGTCGATAATCGCCACCCGGTCGCAGAGCTGCTCGATTTCCTCCATGTAGTGGCTGGTGTAGACGATGGTGCAGCCGGCTTCATTGAGTTTGCGAATCGAGGCCAGGATGAAGTGGCGCGATTGGGGATCGATGCCCACGGTGGGCTCGTCGAGGAAGATCAGACGAGGCTGGTTGAGCAGTCCGATGGCCAGGTTGAGACGTCGTTTGAGCCCTCCCGAGAACTGCTTCGCCGGTCGCCGGGCCAGATCGGTCAGGCCGGTGATCTCCAGCGCCCGGTCGATCTGTTGGGTTCGCTGTTCGCGCATCTCCGGATAGAGGCCGGCGAAAAACTGCAGGTTCTCCAGTGCGCTGAGCTGGGGGTAGAAGGCGTAGTCCTGGGGGATGTGGGCCAGTGAATTGAGGATCGCATTGCGATGAGTACGGTAGTCGAGTCCGTCGATGCGTACTTCACCCCCATGTGGTGTGAGTTGACCGGTCATCAGGGAGATCAGGGTGGTTTTACCGGCGCCGTTAGGCCCAAGCAATCCGAACAGGCTGCCCTGCGCAACTTCGAGATTCAGTCCGTTGAACAGGGGCGGGTTCTGCGGATAGTGATAATCGATGTGTTGCAGTTGAATCATGGAGTCAGGCTGGTTTGGCTGGTTGTCACCCTATTGGATTTGTTTGTGGTTGGCAATAGCCGGCGGAGTGGGTGTGGTACGGAGGCCGTGGATGAAAATGTCGCTGTGTTGAATGCGTGGACTGACCGGTGAGAACGGGCGTAAGGAAGGAATGACCTAAAGTTTAATGAACAATGGTCGAAGGCGTAGTTACCACTATATTTAAAGATGCGGCGCTGGTAGGTATTTCCGCAAAGCCTTTACGCCTTGACCGCCCTGCGGACGGGCACTACTGCCACTGCCACTTTGCAACGCTTGAGAAAAACATGCGCTGCATCAATTAATGCTATGTCAATAACAGAGGGATGGAGTCACATGAATAAAATATATAAGTCGATTCTGGGTGCTGTAGTGATGATGTCGGTGTCTGCTCTGAACAGCGCCATGGCCGGGGAATACAAAATCGGGGTTCTGGCCAAGAACGGCGCGTCCAAGGCGATGTCCACCTGGGGGGCTCTGGGAAACTACCTGACTGAAAAGGTCTCGGGAGACAGTTTTACCGTGGTGCCCCTGGATTTCACTGAGGTGATGCCCGCGATACAGGACGGTAAGGTTGACTATTTCCTGGTGAATTCATCCATGTTCGTAACCGCCCAGGTCAACTACGGCAGCAAGGCGGTGGCGACCATGATCAATTCACGCCAGGGTAAACCGCTCCAGTCATTCGGTGGGGTGATACTGACCTACGTTGATCGTGACGATATCAACAGCCTTGAGGATGTCAAAGGTAAATCGTTCATGGCTGTGCAGGAAAGTTCTTTCGGTGGCTGGCAGATGGCCTACAAGGAATTTCTCGATTCCGGCATCGATCCCATGAAGGATTTTTCCAGTGTGGAGTTCGGCGGCAAACATGACAACGTGGTGTACGCCATACAGAACGGCACGGTGGATGCGGGAACCGTACGCACCGATACCCTTGAGCGAATGGCGGCTGCGGGCGATATCGGGATGTCGGAGTTCAAGATCATTGCGAGTAAGAAATACGATGATTTCCCTTTTGTCATCAGTACCGCGCTCTATCCGGAATGGCCATTTGCCAAAGTTGCCGCGACTGACGACGCAGCTGCGGGTCGGGTCGTCAAGGCGCTGCTGGCGCTGAAATCGGATGATCCTGCTGCCAAGAATGCAAAGATTGTCGGTTGGGCAAAGCCGTTGGACTACAGTGGAGTCGAGGCGCTGCAAAAACTACTCAAGGTGGGTGCTTATACGGAGTGAAATCTCTCGGCACCGTTGAATCCCCCGGTTGCGCACAGATGTGAGACCGCCCGGCGATCGGATGGCCGACCCGTTTGAGTCTGCATGCGATCGATTCAAGCTCGAACCTGGTACACAAGCAAGGGTAGTGTGGCTATGAAAAACAACACGCACATTACGGCACAATTTAAAGGCAAACTGTTTGCGCTCACGGTTGCTGCTGTGGGAACGGCAGTGGTGGGTCTCTCTGTGATATCAGTATATCTCGGTATCAGCAGTATCGGAGAGTTGAAAAGTGGCGTCATCGATACGCTTCAGGTGAAACAACAGCAGATGCAGAGTTCCCTGGAGAACAGCCTTGAAGTTGTGGGTAACTCGATTCAGGCGATGGGCTAGAATGCGGGTGAGTCGCTGGGCGGTTATCTCGAAACCAGTCTGGATCAGGAACTGAAAACCTCCCGGGACATTTACACCAAGAATGTACTCGAGTCTGTGGATGCCTTGGCGGACATGCTTGCGGAAGTAGCGGTGGAACCCATCCTCAGTAACAAGTTCGCAACTCTTGTCAGCTATGTGAAGATCGCTAACCGAAATCCTCAGGTGGTCTATGCGGTCTACTTCAACAAGGAGGGGCGTGCCCTGACCCGCTACCTGGACAGGGGAAATCCCAAGGTGCAAGCGCTTCTTGAAAGTGGCCAGGGGCGCACCCCCATCGATAAGGTGGTATCCGCCGGGGTCAATGACCAGGATGTCCGTGAAGTCAAAAAGGAGATTCGGCTGGACAATGAAGTGGTGGGCTCCATCATCGTCGGTATCTCCTTCGAACGGGTCAAACAGGAGATCGAGGCCGCGGACACCCGCTACCATGGGATGATCGCTTCGAGTCGGGAAAAAGTGCGGGAGGTCATGCTCTCTGAATCATCGGACATACTGACCAAGCTGAAAGCGGTGAACCAGACCCTTCTGGACGAGAATCAGGCCTCTCACGACATCGCTGAAGAGACGATTTCGAACACCTCGAGTCAACTGGTTGTGAGTCAAACCGGTGTCTTGCTGATCGCGGGTGCAGTCGTTTTGGTCATGATCAGCGGCTTTGTGCTGTTGAGAATCCTGAGGCCTGTAAACACTCTGGCTGCCGCCATGAACGACATATCTTCGGGTGACGGTGATCTGACCCAGCGCTTGCCGGTAAAGGGTGATACGGAAATCGACCGGCTTGCCTCAGCCTTCAACGGGTTCGTCGAGAGGATACAGAAAAGTATTATCAAGGCGGGGGCATCTACCCAGGAACTGGCCTCGGCGGCAGAGCGACTCAAGACCATTTCCGAGCAGAGTAACTCGGATATCAGCAAACAGCATGATGAGGTTCGCCAGGTCGTGAATGCTGTCATGGAGATGTCGGATTCCGTCAAGGGTATCGTTGCGAGCAGTGAGCGCGCGGCAACCAATGCCCGGGATGCTGACAATGAGGCCGATAAAGGACAGACGGTTGTCAAGCAGACGGTTGAGGCAATTTCGACACTCGCCAGTGAGGTTGAGAGTGCCGCCGATGTCATCAATAATCTTGAACGTGACAGTGATGCCATCGAATCCGTGTTGGGCGTAATTCGGGAAATTGCGGATCAGACAAATCTGCTTGCATTGAACGCGGCGATAGAAGCGGCCCGGGCAGGAGAGCAGGGGCGTGGTTTCGCCGTGGTTGCGGATGAAGTACGCACCCTGGCGAGCAGAACGCAGCAGTCCACGGAAGAGATTCAAAAGATCATCCAGGGACTTCAGGAAGGCACGGCCAAGGCGGTCAAAGTAATGGGGGAAAGTGTCGCGAGCGCCAAGGACACGGTGGACAAGGCATCGAATGCCAGCGTCTCCCTGAAGAATATCGTCAACTCCATATCGGTGATTACCGAGGTCAACACGCACATCGCCTCATCCTCCGAGCAGCAATCGGTGGCAGTGAAAGGAATCGATCATTCTGTCGCGCATATGGAAGAGTTGTCGAACAAGGCTTCGAACGGCAGTGAAGAGACGATGCAGGCGAGCCGGGAACTGGCGCGCCTGGGCGAAGAGTTGAAAGGCATCGTGCTGCAATTCAAAGTGTAGTCCGCGCCGGAAGTCTCCGACGCGGTAGAGTATCGGTTAGGGATTGTTCCCGGGTTCCGCTTCGCTGCACCCGGGCTACGCTGCTCGGGCCACACGGCAACCTCAAATGAAGCGAGCATCCCCCCGTAGGCCGGGTGAAACGAAGTGGAACCCGGGATCAGTCAGGATGCGAAGCGCTGCGGGATAATACAAAACTCTCCAGACCTCTCTCTTCGCCCTTGGTTCTGAGATCAATGCAGCATGGCAACACTATCCAGACACTCACAATTACGTGCTTACCATGGATGTGCAATCACTGCATTGCTACCGGTAGTGTTCAGAATTCTGTGTCATTTCTATAAACTTAGGCTAAAAGAGATGATACATGAAAGACAAAATACAATTCGACATGGAAATTG
>JBEVVH010000047.1:0-20172 GCA_040507245.1 Candidatus Thiodiazotropha sp. | reverse complement strand
TCCTCTTCTCATTTTGATTGACCGCAACTTCAATCATGGCGCATTACGACGCCGTTCGTGAGAGGGGAGGAGACCATTACATCGGGCTACGGATCGGGACAGACGGGAACCTCAAGAGGAGCGAGCATCACCCCCGTAGCCTGGGTGAAACGCAGTGGAACCCGGGATCCGGCGCAGCGTGGCCGCGAGCCCTCTGGAGATCGAGTGTCAGCATGTCTGATCATGCTGGGTAATCAGGCACCTATTCTTTCCGTCGTGAGAAGTTGTGTCATTGCGATGGCCGCGTTGGAGAGGGTGCGTTTGTGATGGGTCACCATTCCAAGCGAGCGTGACAACGCCAGTTCCGGCACCTCGAGCCGGGTCAGCTGATCATCCAGAAGAATCTCCGGCAACAGTCCCCAACCCAGGCCGATTCCGGTCATCGTTTTCAGGGTCTCCAGGTAGCCGGTCTCCAGGGTGCAGTTCACCTGCAGCCGATGTGCTGAGACCGCCTGCTCCAAAAGTGTTCGGGTATAGGTGCCCCGGCTCGGGAGCACTGCCGGGTAGGCCGCCAGTTCCCGCAGGGAGAGAGCTCCGGTTTTTGCCAGCGGATGGTCCCGACCCACTGCGACACATAGGGGGTCGTGCCAGATCTCCTGTGCGGTCAGATTCTCGATAGGTTCGAGGGGCAGGGTGATCACCGCCAGTTCCAGTTCCCCATGCGCCACCGCGAGGCAGGCCCGTTCCGATTCCATGAACTGAATATCCAGTGCGACCCCGGGAAAACGCTCGGTATAGGTTCGCAGGGTCGGTGGCAGTCGGTGCAAGCCAATGTGATGGCTGGTGGCCATGGCCAGGCGGCCGCCCACTTCTCCACTGAGATTGCTCAGGCTGCGCCGGATATCGACCTCATCCTGCAGCATCTGCTTCGCTCGGGGCAGCAGATGCCGACCGGCTTCCGTAAGGAAGATTTGACGCCCGACCCGATCGAACAGCCGCACCGAGAGTTCCTGCTCCAGTCCGGCAACCCGCTTGCTGATCGCCGGTTGGGTCAGGTAGAGGGTTTCCGCGCCCAAAGAAAACGAGCCTTCCCGGGCAACTTCGATGAAGGCTTTGAGTGCGGCAAGCTCCATAAGTATTCCTAAAAGTAATCGAAAAAATGAAAATAATGAATTTGTATTATGTAGCACAGTCTCCTAAGGTTTGACTACCCATAAGCACGCGTTAACAGGCATCGCAGTGATACCTGAAGAGGACATGAGATGAGTGCCAAGACCTTATACGACAAACTCTGGGAATCCCATGTGGTGCGCACCGACGAAGACGGTACCGCGCTGATCTATATCGATCGCCACTTGGTGCATGAAGTCACTTCACCCCAGGCCTTCGAGGGTCTGCGCCTCGCGGGACGCACCCCCTGGCGGCAGGAAGCCAACCTGGCGACCCCGGACCACAATGTTCCCACCACGGAGCGTTCCGGGGGCGTGTCCACCATCAGTGACCCGGTTTCCCGGATCCAGGTGGAGACCCTGGATCAGAACAGCCGGGATTTCGGCATCACCGAATTCCACATGCTCGACCCCCGTCAAGGCATCGTGCATGTGGTGGGACCGGAGCAGGGTGCAACCCTGCCGGGTATGACCGTGGTGTGCGGTGACTCCCACACCTCCACTCACGGAGCGATGGGTGCGCTTGCGTTTGGTATCGGCACCTCCGAGGTGGAGCATGTGCTTGCCACCCAATGCCTGATCCAGAAAAAATCCAAGGCGATGCAGATCCGGGTCGAGGGCCCCGTGGCGCCCGGTGTGACTGCCAAGGACATCGTGCTGGCGATCATCGGCGAGATCGGTACCGCCGGGGGCACCGGTTACGCGGTGGAATTCGCGGGGCAGGCCATCGAGGACCTCTCCATAGAAGGTCGCCTGACCCTGTGCAACATGGCGATCGAGGCCGGTGCCCGGGCAGGTTTCGTGGCCGTGGACCAAAAGACCATCGATTATGTCAAGGGACGGCCGTTTGCCCCCAAGGGCGAGAACCTGGAGAAGGCCGAGGCCTATTGGCGCACTCTGCACAGCGATCCGGACGCCCGTTTCGACCGGGTGGTGACCCTGCAGGGGGCGGACATCAAACCCCAGGTCACCTGGGGCACCTCACCGGAGATGGTGGTGGCGGTGGATCGGGCGGTACCCGATCCGGAGCGCGAGGCGGACAAGGTGAAGGCGGAAGGCATGCGCCGGGCCCTGGATTACATGGGTCTCAAGGCGGGTACCCCAATTCGGGAAATCCGTCTCGATAAGGTTTTCATTGGCTCCTGCACCAATTCACGCATCGAGGATCTTCGCGCCGCTGCTGAGGTGGTCAAGGGTCACAAGGTGGCGGATGGGGTCAAGCAGGCCCTGGTGGTGCCCGGTTCAGGTCTGGTCAAGGCCCAGGCGGAACAGGAGGGGCTGGATCGCGTTTTCATCGAAGCTGGTTTTGAATGGCGGGAGCCCGGCTGTTCCATGTGTCTGGCGATGAACGCGGATCGTCTGGAGCCCGGTGAGCGCTGTGCCTCGACTTCCAACCGGAATTTCGAGGGACGCCAGGGGCAGGGGGGACGCACCCATCTGGTAAGTCCGGCGATGGCGGCTGCGGCTGCGATCCATGGTCATTTCGTCGATCTCGGATCGTCAGACTAACTTTATAAAGTATCTGTAATAGACGGATATATCGGCTAAAACCTAAACAAAGGAAAGCCTCATGGATAAATTCGAAACCTTTACCGGCAAGGTCTGTCCCCTGGACCGCTCCAATGTGGACACCGATGCCATCATCCCGAAGCAGTTCCTGAAATCGATCAAGCGCTCCGGCTTTGGGCCCAACCTGTTCGACGAATGGCGCTATCTGGACCACGGCGAACCGGGTATGGACAACAGTCAGCGGCCATTGAACCCGGATTTCGTGCTCAATGATCCCCGCTACGCAGGGGCAAGCATCCTGCTGGCCCGGGAAAACTTCGGCTGCGGGTCCTCCCGGGAACACGCGCCCTGGGCCCTGGAGGATTACGGTTTTCGGGTCATCATTGCCCCGAGCTATGCGGATATATTCTTCAATAATAGCTTCAAAAATGGACTGTTACCTATTGTATTAGAAGAAGATATCGTTGATGAATTGTTTCATCTCGCGGGGGGTGAAGAAGCCCTGGCCCTGACGGTTGATCTGCAGGCGCAGAGTCTCTCCGTTCCCGCTGGGCAAATCTGGAACTTCGAGGTCGACCCGTTTCGCAAACACTGTTTGATCAACGGATTGGATGATATCGGCCTGACCCTCCAGCATGTGGACGAAATCAAGGCCTATGAAGCACGGCGTCGTGAACAGGCGCCCTGGCTGTTTTCCTGAGGAGTTAAATCATGAGTAAACAAATTCTGATCCTACCTGGAGATGGCATCGGACCGGAGATCGTCACCGAGGCGGTCAAGGTGCTGGCGACCCTGCGCGACGACTTTGGTCTGGATGTGGACATGGACGAGGCCCTGGTGGGCGGCACCGCCATCGATGCCACCGGCGGACCCTTGCCGGACGCGACCCTGGACCTGGCCAAAGAGGCGGATGCGGTGCTTCTTGGCGCCGTGGGCGGACCCAAGTGGGAGTCCCTGGATATCTCGATCCGTCCGGAAAAGGGCCTGCTGGGCCTGCGTTCCGAGTTGAATCTGTTCGCCAACCTGCGTCCCGCACTGCTCTATCCGCAACTGGCTCAGGCCTCCAGCCTGAGACCGGAGATTGTATCCGGACTGGATATCATGATCGTGCGTGAACTGACCGGCGGTATCTACTTTGGGCAACCTCGGGGTATTCGCACCCTGGACAACGGGGAACGCCAGGGCTTTAACACCCTGGTCTATGCGGAATCGGAGATCGACCGGATTGCCCGAGTGGCCTTCGATATCGCCAAAAAACGTGGAAGCCGGGTCTGCTCAGTGGATAAGGCCAATGTCCTGGAATGCACAGAGCTGTGGCGTGAGGTGGTATCCCGGGTCGGCCAGGAGGACCCGGAAGTTGAACTGAGTCACATGTATGTGGATAACGCCGCGATGCAACTGGTGAAGTGGCCGAAGCAGTTCGACGTGATAGTGACGACCAATATGTTTGGGGATATCCTGTCTGATTGCGCCGCGATGCTGACCGGATCCATCGGCATGCTGCCTTCCGCCTCCCTGGACGAGCAGGGCAAGGGCATGTATGAGCCGATCCACGGCTCCGCACCGGACATTGCAGGCAAGGGCGTCGCCAATCCGCTGGCGACAATCCTGTCGGTGGCAATGATGCTGCGATACAGCCTGGATGAGCCTGAGATGGCGAGCCGAATCGAGAAGGCGGTCGAGCGGGTGCTGGATGACGGTCTGCGTACTCCGGACATCCTCTCCGAGGGGATGTCCGAGGTCACCTGCGAGGCGATGGGTGATGCGGTGGTGGCCGCATTACTGTAAGTAATTTTGAATGCTTAATTTTGAATTTTGAATTGATGAGGCTCGCTTTGCGAGCGGTTGGTTTTAATCTCTAGACCCTTGCGAAGCAAGTACCATAATTCAACATTCAAAATTCATAATTAACGTAAAGGGTTAGAGAATGAAACGAGTCGGATTTGTGGGTTGGCGCGGAATGGTAGGTTCCGTGCTGATGGGACGGATGATGGATGAAGGGGACTTCGATCACATCGAAGAACCGGTGTTCTTCACCACATCCCAGGTCGGACAGGCCGGTCCCGACATCGGCAAGCCGATTCCTGCTTTGAAGGACGCCACCGACATCGAGGCACTGAAGACGATGGATGTCATCGTGACCTGCCAGGGGGGTGATTACACCAAGCAGGTCTTTGAACCCCTGCGCGCCTCGGGTTGGAAGGGCTACTGGATTGACGCGGCCTCTGCGTTGCGTATGAAGAATCACGCCATTATCGTGCTTGACCCGGTCAACGATTCGGTCATCCGTCAGGGGCTGTCCGACGGCAAACGGGATTTCATCGGTGGCAACTGCACCGTCAGTTTGATGCTGATGGCCCTGGGCGGTCTCTTCGCCCAGGACCTGGTGGAGTGGGCTACCTCCATGACCTACCAGGCCGCCTCCGGTGCCGGCGCCCGCAATATGCGCGAGCTGATCAGTCAGATGGGTGCCCTGGAGCAGGCGGTTCGCGCCGAACTCTCGGACCCCGCCTCGGCCATCCTGGAGATCGATCGCAAGGTGGCTGAGACCATGCGCGATGACTCCTTCCCGACCCAGCAGTTCGGTGCGGCGCTGGCGGGCAGCCTGATTCCCTGGATCGATGTACCCCTGGAGAACGGCCAGAGCAAGGAGGAGTGGAAGGGATTTGTCGAGACCAATAAGATCCTCGGCCGCAGCGACAATCCGGTGCCCATTGACGGTACCTGCGTGCGAATCGGAGCAATGCGCTGTCACAGTCAGGCATTAACCATAAAGTTACGTAAGGATGTGCCGATAGACGAGATTGAATCGATACTGGCGAGCGCCAACGACTGGGTCAAGGTGATTCCCAATGATCGTGATATGACGGTACGGGAGTTGAGCCCGGCGCGGGTCACGGGTGGGTTGACGGTTCCTGTCGGGCGTTTGCGAAAGATGAATCTGGGCGGCGAGTATCTCAATGCCTTTACTGTGGGCGACCAGTTGTTATGGGGGGCTGCAGAGCCCTTGCGACGAATGCTGAGAATCCTTCTTGAAGGTTGATTTCAACCACGCAGGGCGAGCCAGCAACTGGGATAATGGGGATCCACCGGGAGCAATTTCGACAGGAGCTGCTACTCAGGGAACCACATGTTTGTCAGTAATTAAAATTCGATCGGTTTCTCACTTTTTAATGTTCTGGTCGAGAACCTGAACAGGTGTGTAATAATTGATGTGATGGTCCACTAACTTTTGGTAAAAAGATCATTCATCAGCTATAGTTAGCGATCAATTGTTAAGTTTATTCTCAAACCAATCGGGGCTGTCCGGCTGGCCTCTAAACCGACCTCGCCAAGACCGGTCTTGGCAGGTGGGTACTGTTTTCTGGCAAGGAGTGAAGCATGATTCGTAAGCTGTCTCTGGCAGTGGCTGTTGCAACAGCCCTCTCACCCATGGGCGCTCTCGCTCTCGGACTCGGTGAAATCCACCCTCAATCGGCACTTAACCAGACCTTCAAGGCCGATATCGATCTGCTTTCAGTCACCCGCGAGGAACTGCAGGATGTCCGTGTTTCACTGGCTTCCCAGGAGGCTTTCGAAAAGGCGGGGATGCAGCGGCCGTTCCACCTCACGGGATTGAACTTCTCCACCCAGATGACGGCGGCGGGTAAACCGGTTATCACCATCTCCAGCAAGGACCCGATTCGCGAACCCTTCCTGAATTTCCTGGTCGAGGTCAACTGGCCCAAAGGCCGGTTGGTACGGGAATTCACCGTGTTGCTCGATCCGCCGGTGACCCTGCAACGCAAGCCTGCAGCGGTCTCCACACCCACGGTCAGTCGGGAACCCACCTCCCGGGTAATGCCCGCGCGGCGCACAGCACCCGTCGGTGAAGCCTCTCCGGTGATGGCGGGCGGTGCCGCCGGTGATCGGGAATACGGACCGGTACAACCCAATGACAATCTCTGGTCCATCGCCAAGCAGATGCAGCAAGGCGGTGAATCCATCGAACAGGTCATGATGGCGCTTCAGGACTACAATCCCTCCGCGTTCATCAATGACAATGTGAACAACCTCAAAGTCGGCTCGGTGCTTCGTCTTCCGGAAGAGGCCGATGTGACCTCCCGTTCCAAGCGTGAAGCCCGCGAGGAATTCCTTGCTCAGACCCGCGCCTGGCGCGCGGGAACTACCGTGGCAGGGGCTCCTGCAGCCGAATCCAGACCGTCAAAGCAGACAGCTGCGCAAACCCCGCAGGACCGACTCAAGCTGGTATCCCCCAAGCCTGATAGCGGTGAGCAGGCCACACGTGAGGGTGTAGCCTCGGATTCCCAGGAACTCCAGCGTCTGCAGGATGAAATCATGCTGGTGCGTGAGTCCAATGAAGGGGCTCTGCAGGAGAATGACGCTCTGCGCACCCGGGTTCAGGAACTCGAAAAGCAGATCCAGGATATTCAACGGCTGCTGACCCTGAAGAATGATCAGCTCGCCGAGGTACAGGCTGCACAATCCGTGGCAGCGGAAAAGATGGACGAGATGCAGCAACCCGGCGAGCCCGAAGTTCAGGCTCCCGCTGTTGAGGCTCCCGTCAGCGAAGAAGTCGCAGTGAGCGTGACAGAAACGGCTGAACCGGCACCGGCTGACACCGAAGCCGCTGCGGAGCCGGCTCCGGGTGAGACGGAAATGGCCGAAACCCAACCGGCGGAAGCATCGTCTGAAACCGCAGAACCCGCACCGACCGTTGCTGAAACTCAGCCGCCGGTTGAAGCCGTCGAACCTCCGCCCGCCGTGGAACCTCCGCCCGCCGTGGAACCGCCGCCCGCCGTGGAACCGCCGCCGGTGAAGCCGCCGAAGGTCGAGACACCGCCGATTGCCCAGGCTCCGGTCAAGAAAGTGGGCTATTTCGACAGTCTGAAAGAGAACTCCACCCTGGTTGCAATCGTCGGCGGCGTTGCCGTGGTGCTGATCGGCTTGCTGACCATGATCATGCGCCGTCGCAAAGAGGCGGAAGCGGAATTCGCTGAGAGCATCCTGGTCTCTCCGGACAGTGACATCGTCTCCCGTGGCTCGGATGACAACAGCTCGTTGACCTCGCCCACGGATGAGACCTCATTCATGACTGATTTCTCACCCAGTGATATTGATGCCCTGCAGGACGAAACCGGTGAGGTTGATCCCCTGTCCGAAGCGGACGTGTACATCGCTTACGGCCGTTACCAGCAGGCTGAGGAATTGATCAAACAGGCTATCGAGAAGTTCCCCGATCGGGTTGAACTGAAGCAGAAGCTTCTCGAGATCTATTATTCCGCAAAGAAAGCCGATGCCTTCGCCGATCTGGCCCAAGAGGTGGCGGACGCTGGTCTGGAAGACCGGAATCCGGATGCCTGGTCCAAGATTGCCGCAATGGGCAAAGAGCTCAAACCTTCCCACGCTCTGTTCGCGGGTGCCGCAGGCATGGCGGCAGCCGAAGGTCTGGATGAGATCGCAGACCTGGGTCTTGATCTGGATGTACCGGACATTACCCAGACACCGCCACCTGCTCCCGCCCCAGTCTCAGAGGCTCCTGCGGAAGAACTTGACGACTTCGAGGCTTTTCTCGATTCCATGGGTCTCAGCGAGCTGGATAATCTGGACGCCATGGACTCGGAGAACCTTGAAACGGATCTGACCCTGGATTCCGAATTCCTCAACAAGATGGAGGGTGTGGACGAGACTCAGGCCAGCGATGATTCCGATGCACTGGACATCGATCTGAGTGACCTGGATATGGATTCCGTACCCGCGTCGAGCGCACCGACATCTCAGCCCGAAGAGGAACCGCTGCCGTTTGATCTGTCAGAAATCGAAGATGCCATGGACAGCGCTCAGAGCGGCGTGGAAGACGCGATTGAATTCGAGGATTCCGAGACCCTGGACAATCTGGATCTGGAAAGTATCGAGAAGGAGCTGGAAAGTCTCTCCACTGACCTGGACAATGAAGAGACCCCCGATGCGGATGAACTCAGTCTGTTGCAGAGTCACAGCGAGAATCTCGACCTCGACTCCACCGACGAGATCACCACCAAGCTGGACCTGGCCCGTGCCTACATTGACATGGGTGACAACGAAGGTGCCAAGAGCATCCTTGAAGAGGTCATGGGTGAGGGTACGGACGACCAACAGCAGGAAGCCAAACAACTGTTGGAAACACTCGGTTCCTGATGCATATCAAGAACTGACCGGAGCGGCCAGTTCTTCGGAACTAAGGGCGCAACCGGGGTTGCGCCCTTTTTTATGTTGCTGATTTTGTCCGAATACTGTTCGGCGACGCCCATCGGGTGTGCCTCAGCGGATTCAGTGGAATAACAACGCTTACTCGGCGCCGGTCGCAATTCCGGCGACCATCGGGGTGAATTGATGAGAGTGGCATTGGGGATCGAGTACGATGGCAGTGGATTTCACGGCTGGCAGTTTCAGGGCGATGTCCGCAGTGTGCAGGAAACGCTGGAAGCCGCCGTCTCCAAGGTAGCCGATCATCCGGTCAGCGTGCACTGTGCGGGACGAACCGATACCGGGGTGCATGCCACCGGACAGGTGGTTCATTTCGAGACCCCCTCGGTCCGCAGCACGCGATCCTGGGTACTGGGCAGCAATGTCAATCTGCCGGACGATGTGAGTGTCTCCTGGGCCAGGGAGATGCCGGATGATTTTCATGCCCGCTTCAGTGCTGTGGGTCGTCATTACCGCTATCTGATCCTGAACCGCACATTTCGTTCTGCGATCTGGCGGGATCGCGCGGTCTGGATCCACCATCCTCTGGATGAGCAGGCGATGCATCGCGCCGGGCAAAGCCTGGTGGGCACCCACGACTTCTCCTCCTACCGGGCGCTGGGGTGTCAGGCGAAACACCCGGTGCGCACAATCCACCGATTAAGCGTGACCCGGGACGCTAATCTGGTCAGACTCGATATCCATGCCAACGCCTTTCTTCATCATATGGTGCGCAACATTGCCGGTGTCCTGCTGGCGATCGGCAAGTGTGAACAGCCCGAGTCCTGGGCCGAAACGGTGCTTGGGTTTCGCGATCGCACACTGGGTGGGGTGACGGCTCCACCACAGGGACTCTACCTGACCCGGGTGGAGTACCCGGATAAGTTTGCGATTAAGGCCTTGAGCGAGATGGCTGCGTCGCCACCCGGGACTGGGTTTCCCGGCTGATGGGTTCAGCAAAAATACTGCGACTATCCGAGGATAGCGCGCTGCGGCGTCATGCGGTATCTTTCTGGGTTCGATGAGAACCCGAATCAAAATTTGTGGCATCACCCGGCGCGAAGACGCCCTGGCTGCCGTTCGGCTTGGCGCGGATGCCATCGGTCTGGTGTTCTATCCGCCCAGCCCGAGAGCGGTATCGTCACGGGACGCCGCCGAGATTGTGAAAAGCCTGCCGCCATTTGTTACAGTGGTGGGTCTGTTCGTGAATGAGGAGCGCGCCGCCATCGAGCGCATTCTGGGGGAGGTCCCGCTGGACCTGCTTCAATTTCACGGCGACGAATCTGCCGCGGCCTGCGTGGGTTATGGACGCCCCTGGATCAAGGCCATCAGGATGCGGCCGGACACCGATCTGCAGGCCCAGGCCGAGCAGTATGAGGAGGCATCCGGCTTGCTGCTCGATACCTATCAGGCCGGCGTGCCGGGAGGGACCGGCCAGGTCTTCGACTGGTCCCTGATACCGATGGACTTGCGTGGCAGAATCATTCTCGCCGGTGGCCTGGACAGTGACAACGTAACGATGGCGGTACGCACCATCCATCCCTACGCGGTGGATGTCAGCGGTGGCGTCGAAGCCGCCAAGGGCATCAAAGATCCGACCAAAATAGAAGCCTTCATTGCAGGAGTGAAGCGTGGCGACAACAGCTGAGAAGATAATCGGAAGTTACCCTGACGAACGGGGTCATTTCGGACCCTACGGTGGGCTTTTCGTCTCGGAAACCCTGATGAAACCCCTCGAAGAATTACGCGAGGCCTATCAGCGGTATATGCAGGACGAGGATTTTCTACGGGAACTGGATGAAGACCTGAAACACTACGTGGGCCGGCCTTCGCCGGTCTATCACGCAAAGCGCTGGAGTCAGGAACTCGGAGGCGCCCAGATCTACCTGAAACGGGAAGATCTGAATCACACCGGCGCCCACAAGGTGAACAACACCGTGGGACAGGCCCTGTTGGCGCGTCATATGGGCAAAACCCGAATCATCGCAGAAACCGGGGCGGGTCAGCATGGCGTGGCAACCGCCACGGTGGCTGCACGTCTGGGTCTTGAGTGCGTGGTCTACATGGGCGCGGTGGACATGGCCCGCCAGGAAGCGAACGTCTACCGCATGCGTCTCCTGGGCGCCGAGGTCCGCGCGGTGGAGTCCGGCTCGAAGACCCTGAAAGATGCGCTCAACGAGGCCATGCGCGATTGGGTCACTCACGTGGACAACACCTTCTACATCATAGGTACGGTGGCCGGGCCCCATCCCTATCCGGCCATGGTGCGGGATTTCCAGTCGGTGATCGGCCGGGAGGCGCGGGAGCAGATGCTTGAACAGGCCGGACGTCAACCGGATGCCCTGGTGGCTTGTGTGGGCGGCGGTTCGAATGCGATCGGCCTTTTCTATCCCTATCTCGATGATCGTGATGTCGCCATCTACGGCGTCGAGGCCGCGGGTGACGGTCTCGAGACCGGGCATCATGCCGCGCCGTTGTGCGCCGGTCGTCCCGGGGTGCTGCACGGCAACCGCACCTACCTGATGGAGGACAAGGACGGGCAGATCGTCGAGACCCACTCGATTTCAGCCGGTCTGGACTATCCCGGGGTCGGTCCGGAACATGCCTGGCTGAAAGACAGCGGGCGGGCTCAATACGTGGCAGTGACCGATACCGAGGCGCTTGCGGCGTTCCACGCCCTGACCCGAGTCGAAGGCATCATTCCTGCGCTCGAATCGAGTCACGCGCTGGCCTACGCCGCCAAACTGGCGCCCACCATGAAATCGGATCAGATCATCCTGATAAACCTCTCTGGTAGGGGCGACAAGGATATGCATACCGTGGCGGCTCAGGAGGGTTTGAAACTATGAGTCTGCTCGCCCAGAGATTTGCACAGCTCAAGCAACAGGGCAGAACCGCCCTGATCCCTTATATCACCGCCGGGGATCCATTACCGGAGATCACCGTGGACCTGATGCAGGATCTGGTCTCCGCCGGTGCGGACATCATCGAACTCGGAGTGCCGTTCTCCGATCCGATGGCCGATGGCCCGGTGATTCAACGGGCCAGTGAGCGTGCGCTCGAATATCACGTCAGTCTCAGCGATGTACTGGAGATGGTGAAGCGCTTTCGTCTGCTCGATGGTGAGACCCCGGTGATCCTGATGGGTTACCTGAATCCAGTCGAGATCATGGGCTATGAGACCTTTGCCGAGCGGGCTGCCGAGGCGGGCGTGGATGGCATATTGATCGTGGATGTGCCACCGGAGGAGGGTGAGGGGCTGCAGGCTATTCTGAAGGCCCGAGGTCTGGACCAGATCTACCTGATTGCGCCCACCAGCACGGAGGAGCGGATCCAGCGGATCTGTGACCTGTCCGGCGGCTTCGTCTACTATGTGTCGGTAAAGGGTGTGACCGGCGCCAGCCATCTCGACCTGCAGGATCTTGAACAGCATCTGGATCAGGTGCGCAGTCGCACGACCTTGCCAGTCGGCGTGGGATTCGGCATCAAGGATGCGGAAACCGCCGCTGCCGTGGGCCGGATGGCGGATGCCGTGGTGGTGGGCAGCGCCCTGGTTTCACGGGTCGAAGCCTTGGCGGATGAACCTGAAAAGATCGGCGCGTCACTCCGGGAACTGCTGGCCTCCATGCGCCAGGCCCTGGATGCGGAGGCCTGAAAAAAACGCCGCGGATCACTCACGGGTGATGCGGCAACCGGCCACAGTCCGGCGGTGCTCGATCGTGATTTCGTACGATCAGGGACCGCCGCGAAAGCTGGGTCATGATTCTCACTTAAGGTAGATGACATCGATGAGTTGGTTCGAAAAACTGATGCCCAGCCGCATCCGCACGGATGGCGGGCATAAACGCGCGGTACCGGAAGGCCTGTGGGCCAAATGTCCCGGCTGCAGCGCGATCCTCTACCGGGCAGAGATGGAAAGGAATCTGGATGTGTGCCCCAAATGCAACTTCCACAATCGGATCAGTGCCCGGCGGCGCATTGAGACCTTCCTGGATCCGGAACCCCAGGAGGAGATCGGGGGTAATCTGGAGTCCATGGATCCCCTGAAATTTAAGGACAGCAAAAAGTACAAGGAGCGCCTTGCACAGGCGCAGAAGAGTTCCGGAGAAAAGGATGCCCTGGTGGTCATGCGGGGGCAGCTCAAGGGTATCGACCTGGTCGTGGCCGCCTTCGAATTCGGATTCATGGGCGGCTCGATGGGGTCCGTGGTGGGTGAACGCTTCGTTCGCGCGGTCAACATGGCCCTGGAACGTCATACCCCGCTGGTCTGCTTCTCCGCCAGTGGCGGTGCGCGCATGCAGGAATCCCTCTATTCCCTGATGCAGATGGCGAAGACCAGTGCGGCATTGGAACGTCTGCAAAAGCGCGGCCTGCCGTTCATCTCGGTGATGACCGACCCGACCATGGGTGGTGTCTCCGCCAGTCTCGCCATGCTCGGCGACATCAACGTGGCTGAGCCCAATGCCCTGATCGGTTTCGCCGGTCCCAGGGTGATTGAGCAAACGGTGCGGGAAAAGCTGCCGGAAGGCTTTCAGCGCAGTGAGTTCCTGCTTGAACATGGCGCCATTGACATGATCATCGATCGGCGTGACATGCGTGACCACATCGCGGACCTGCTGAGCATTCTGATCAACAAACCCCGGGCCTGAGTCGGGCGTAACGCGGAACCACGTCAGCCGGTAGCCGTTGATGCGCTTCAACACCCTGGATGAGTGGCTCGACTGGCAATCGACCCTGCACCCGAAGGAGATCGAACTCGGTCTGACCCGGGTGTCTCGGGTGTGGAAGAGACTCCACGCAGATGGGTTAAGCGCTGCGGTGATCACCGTGGCGGGCACCAACGGCAAGGGATCCTGCGTGGCGCTGCTGGAGACCATCTACGGTCAGGCCGGTTACCGGGTCGGCTGTTACACCTCACCCCATCTCCTTCGCTACAACGAGCGGGTGCGTCTCAATGGTGAAAACGCCGCCGATGAAGCGCTCTGTCAGGCCTTTCAGCGCATCGATCAGGCCCGTGAAGATATCCCTCTGACCTATTTTGAGTTCGGCACCCTGGCGGCGCTGCTGCTGCTTGCCGAAGCCGATCTGGATCTGCTGATCCTCGAAGTCGGTTTGGGCGGACGCCTGGACGCGGTAAACATCGTGGATCCCGATCTGGCCCTGATCACCACGGTCGATCTGGATCATTGTGACTGGCTGGGCAACGATCGGCAGCAGATCGGGCGGGAAAAGGCGGGGATCATACGCCCCGGGCGACCGGTGGTGCTGGGGGATCCGCAGATGCCTGAGTCGGTACTCACCCATGCCCGTTCAATCCAGGCCCGGGAGTATCTGGCAGGGCGCGATTTTCATGCTGAAAAGGTGCAGCAGGGTTGGGTCTGGTTTCAGGGCCGAAGCAGCGGAGTATGCCTTCCGGATTCCAATCTCCAGGGCGCGGGTCAGGTGCTCAACGCCAGTGCCGTGGTGATGGCAACCCGATTGCTTCAGGGCCGCCTTCCGGTGACCTGGGAGCAGGTGTCAGAGGGCCTGCGTCAGGTCAGCCTGGCCGGGCGCCTGCAACTGATTTCCGGCGCACCAAGCCTGCTGCTCGATGTGGCCCACAATCCCCAGGCTGTGGAAATACTCAGCCGCTATCTACAGCAGCTCCATTGGCCTGGCCGGGTGCATGCTCTGGTGGGACTGCTCCAGGACAAGGATGCGCGCAGCATACTGACTCAACTCACTGCCGAAGTGGATGACTGGTTTCTGGTGGATCTGGCGGGTAGCCGGGGCAGGGAGGCCGCACAGTTGGCCAGACTGCTCACTGAGATCGAGGCGGGAGCATCGGTCTCCTGTCATCGCGATGTGGCCGAAGCCTTGGATGCCGCCCGCCAGACTGCTGCGCCAGAGGATCTGATTCTGGTTTTCGGCTCCTTCCTGGTGGTAGGCGCGGCACTGGACCTGTTGGTACAAGCGGCTCCCTGAAGTAACCCGTGTGCCCGTTTTGACCGCTTGGGTGCAGCAATCCATGCACTTCAGTTACTCGATGTCTGAGTCATCAGATCAATCCCTGGCCCAGCATGCCTGTCACAACGAAGAATGCTGGTATACTGCTAGACAACTGTCACACACGTGGCGATCGATTACTTGTCAGAGCGGCATAACGGGATACCTAAGTAGGATGAGTCTGGACGAGAGACTGAAACAGAGACTCCTGGGCGGTGCGGTGTTGGTGGCACTGATCGTGATCTTTGTACCGATGCTGATCGATGAGCCGGTCGACCAGCAGATTGTCTCGGACCACAGCCTTCCGGTAAAACCACTGCCATTCCGGGTCGAACCAAGAAATCCGCAACCCGCGCCGGAAACCCCCCGTCCTGTGGAACCCCCTGTGGCAGTCGCGGCACCTGCGCCTAAGCCTAAGCCAGTTGAGCCTGTGGCTCCGCCCGAGACCCCGGTCGATGCCAAACTGGCAGTGAACGAAAGTCAAAATGCGAAACCACCGGTTGATGATGCCTCACGCCCATCACCCAGCGCCTGGATGATTCAGGTCGTCAGTCTGACTCGTGAGGACAATGCCCGAAAACTGGTGGAGGATCTGCGCAAGGCCAGTCTGCCGGCTCAGCTGGAGATCGCCCGTGTTGATGGCAAGACCCACTACCGGGTGCGGGTAGGACCTGAGGTCGATCACAGATTAGCGCAACAGATGGTTGAAAAAATTAAAAAAGAGTTCAAGCTCAAACCCAAGTTGATGCGCTATCCGTAACCGCAGGCAAGGGACCATCAAGCGGCTGGAACACTCAAGATGAACATAACGACTCAGGCTCAATCCTTATTCGACGGCTGGATGGCCGGAAAATCCTCACCGAAGTGGGTGGAGAGCTTTGTTTCAGGGCAACTTCCGAAACTGATTGCCCTGTTATTCGTGCTGCTGATCAGCTGGCAGGCATCACAGCTCACCTGGGGACTGATTCCGGTACCTGAAACACCCTATCAGGTGATGCCGAGTGGTCCAGCGAGCTCCGTGCTGCCCCAGACGTCGCCTTCGGATCGCCAGCAGCTGTCGAGGTTGGCAAGTCTCCATCTGTTCGGTGATGCGGCGAGTAAACCCGTAGCGCAGAAAGTCGATACCAAAGCGCCTGAAACCCGCCTCAATCTGACGTTGCACGGCGTCTTCGTGGCGGACAAACCGGAAGAGGGTGCGGCAATTATCGGGACATCGGGTTCGGTGCAGAAGTACTACAAGGTCGGCAGCGCGATCATGTCCGGGGTTACCCTGCAGGCGGTGTTCAACGATCGGGTTGTTCTGCTACGCAAGGGTGAGTCGGAAGTGCTGCGTTTTCCCAAAGTGGATAACAGCCGGGTGGTCGAGCCGGTTCGTGACCAGCCCGCCCGTGTGGCGCAACCCCGCAAGGAAGGATTTGGTCCCGGTGTTCAGACTCAACCGGCGGAGAGTGTCAGTTTGAGTGAGTACCGGGACATGATCCGGGAAGAACCTTTGAAGATCTTCGAGCATGTGCGGTTCGTACCGGTCAAATCCCGGGATGGCATGAAGGGGTATAGAATTCTTCCGCAGAAAAACCGGGCGCTCTACAATCAGCTCGGAGTCCGCCCCTCCGATCTGGTGACTTCAGTCAACGGTATCCCTCTGACCAACGACAGGGAGGCCCTGCAGCTGGTGGATAAATTGAAGGACGCCCAGAGCCTGCAGGTGGAGATCATCCGCAACGGTCAACCGCAAACCCTGAGCTTCAATCTGAACTGACGGTTGCGGTCCGCATCCTGGTTGCGTGCGCGGTCTGGCGCGATAAGAAGAATTATATTTCCGTTGCCGGAGGCGTGGGTCGGTTGGGGACCAGAGCAACTTCGTCGCCATCCTCCAGCAGCGTGAACATCTCTGCGAACTGTTTGTTGATGGTCGGTCGCAGCAGAGTCTCATCGAACACCGGGGCAATACCCGGTCGACGCATGGCCAGCAGTTTCAGCAGTTCACCAATGGATTTCACCGATGGCGGCAGGTCCAGCTCTTCATACTCTTTCCCGGTCTTGTTCGCCAGCCAGGAGAAATAGAATATTTTGACCCGACGCTGCTGTTGCGTGTCGTCCCGCCGGGCATAGCCCATGGCCGCGAGCTTCTCCAGGTAGCGATTCCAGTTTTGCTCCCGGTTCTTACCCATCCGGTACAGGGTTTCCCAGGAAAAGATGCCGGTGTCATGCCCATCGTCAAATACCAGCCGTATCGCGTACTGGCCCTGGGGTTCGATACGCTCGATATTCACGGTCTCCTTTCCGGTGACCGGTGTATTACTTGCCTTGACCTCCGCCGCCGTGGAAAAGACCCTGAGATACTCGCAAGGCAGCTCGAAACTGGCGCCGTCTGAGAAGGTCAGGGCCAGAATACGGGATTTCTGATGCAGATTGATCTCGGTTGGGACGGGTATCTCTTTGGTCATGGCATGGATCAGTGGTGATAACTTCAAGGGTCAGGGATCATGTCACAGATCGGTGCGGGGCTTCAACCGGTGTGCTTTGTGGCAATCGGAAATCCACCACCACCGGCTCTGGAGCATGCGAAAATTGCGTTCAACGACGCCCGCTACCTGAGACCCGCATCAGCACGCGATCCATGCCGCGTCCGGTCAGGATGCGGCGCAACAGGGCAAACAGGTGTGCGGGAAAGGTGACCGGGTAGCGGATTCTGGGACGCGGGCTCTCCAGGGCATGGATGACTTTCTTCAATACCGCTTCGGGAGGCAGGGTGAAGGGTGCTGCAGGGCCTGGTTTGCGCAAACGCTCGAGCATCGACAGGTAGTGGTCCCGGTGATACGACTGTTCCGGGTCGACGTGTTCCCGCCACTTGGCCAGGGCGTTGGCGCGGAAGCGGCTTTCAATGGGTCCGGGTTCGATCAGCACCACATGAATCCCGCTGCCGGCCAACTCCAGACGCAGGGTGTCCGACAGGCCCTCGAGTGCGTACTTGCTGGCCACATAGGCGCCACGATAGGGCAGGGTCATGTAGCCGAGTATCGAACTGTTCTGAATGATCCGTCCATAACCCTGACGGCGCATCACAGGTATCACCTGACAGGTGAGTTCATGCCAGCCGAAAAGATTGGTCTCGAATTGCTCACGCAGCGCTTCCCGTGTCAGATCCTCCACCGCGCCCGGCTGGCCGTAAGCGCCGTTATTGAACAGTGCAAAGAGATTGCCCTGGGTACGTTCCAGTACATGATCCAGGGCCGAGGCAATACTGGCGCTGTCGCGTAAATCCAGCGGGCAGGTCTCATAGCCCTGCTGCTCCAGATCCGCCACATCCTGTGGCTTGCGCGCGGTGGCGAAAACCCGATAGCCCCGCTCACGTAAGCCGCTGGCCACTGTCTGTCCAATACCGCTGGAACACCCGGTAATCAGTATGCTTTTTTCCATGTTATTCATGATGTGGTGAGTTGCTTCAGACACTTAGGAAACGCTGAATACCAGACGTTCCCGATCATTGGGGGGAATTAAAGTTTGCCTGCTTTTGACCGCTAAACCAAGCAGATCAAAGTTTCGCTCAGACAACAATCACGACCTACCGGGCAGGGTTTCCTGAATCTATCCGGGGGGCTGGTACCGGAGGCGCGGGGTAGACAGGTGGATATCGCAACACTCGTTGGTTTATTGGGTGGTTTTGGCATCATCATCGGGGCGATAGCCTCAGGTGGCGATGTGATGTTGTTCGTCAACGTCCCGTCCGTGCTGATCGTTGTGGGCGGAACCTTCATGGTAACCCTGATGCAGTTCACTCTGGGTGATTTTCTTGGCTCCTTCAGCATCGGTCTCAAGGCCTTCTTCTACAAGACCGACGATCCAAAAAAACTCATCTCCGAAGCCGTGGAACTGGCCGACATCGCCCGTAAGAACGGACTGCTGGCGCTCGAAGGTCAGGAAATCACCAACCCGTTTCTCAAAACCGGTATTGGCCTCTGCGTGGATGGACACGACCCTGTATTGGTCAACAAACTGCTGACCAAAGATATCGACCTGACCATACAGCGCCACGAAGTGGGGCAGACGATGTTCAAGAACATGGCGACTATGGCCCCGGCCATGGGGATGATCGGCACCCTGGTGGGTCTGGTGCAGATGCTGGCCAACATGTCCGATCCGGCGAGTATCGGACCTGCCATGGCGGTGGCCCTTCTGACCACCCTCTACGGGGCGGTAATTGCCAATGCCTTTGCCCAACCGATCGCGGAGAAACTGGCGCGAGCCAGCATCATGGAAAAGACCAACAAGTCACTGATCATGGAGACCATTTCGGGAATTCAGGAGGGTATGAATCCACGTGTGCTGGAACAACTTCTGAGTACCTACCTGCCGACCGGCAAGCGACCTACCCAGGAAGACTGATCCATGGCAGACGAATGCCCCAAATGCGAAGCGGGAATCGCCCCCTGGATGGCCACATTCGCCGACCTCATGTCGCTGCTGATGTGCTTTTTCGTACTGCTGCTCTCTTTTGCCGAGGTGGATGCTCAGCGCTTCAAGAAAATGGCTGAGTCGATGAAGGATGCCTTCGGTGTGCAGCGGGAGATACCCGCAGTGGAAGTGGTCAAAGGCACCAGCGTGATCATGCAGGAGTTCAGTCCCGGCAAACCTGAGCCTACCATCGCGGACGATATCCGACAGACCACCAGCGAGGCCGAGCAGGCATTCCTGGAGCGTGAATCGCAGTAGGACACCAACGTGAACATCGATGAGGCCAAGGCAGCCATGCAGGCTGAATTGGAACGCGAGGTCAAGGAACAGGCTGCCGAGTTGAAACGTATGCTCGAGGAGGAAATTGCCGAGGGGGTGATCGATGTGGAGACCGAGTCGACCAACATCATCATCCGAATCCAGGAGAAGGGATCGTTTCCATCCGGGCGGGCCAATCTCAATCCGCAGTTTTTTGAGGTGATTTCCAATATCACCGATGTGATCGCCAAAACTCCGGGTAAGATCATCGTTGCGGGGCACACTGACAACATACCCATCTCGACCAAACGCTTTCGCTCCAACTGGGAGTTGTCATCCGCCCGTGCGGTGACAGTGGTGCATGCCATGTTGAGCAATGCGGATCTCGATCCGAACCGGTTCCTGATTCAGGGATACGCCGACTCCCGGCCCCTGGAGACCAATGACACGGCGGAGGGGCGCGCGAAGAACCGCCGGGTTGAACTGGTCATCAAACGTGGAGAAGATCAAGCGAGTCTTCGATCTCATGAAAGATTTTGGGACATCCAAGTCCACCAAAATCGATTCGATCTTTGACAGCCTATTAGTGCCC
>JBEVVH010000046.1:0-20370 GCA_040507245.1 Candidatus Thiodiazotropha sp. | reverse complement strand
GTCATTCGGGAGCTGACAACGGAGCGGTGACGAGCTTGCGAAGTCATCGCGTAGTGTCAGTAACCGGGACGGCCGGGGCACTAATAGGCTGCCAAAGATCGAATCGATTTTGGTGGACTTGGATGTCCCAAAATCTTTCATGAGATCGAAGACTCGCTTGTCCTCGCTGGACAGGCGCTCCACGTCCACCAGCAGGTCGAGAAAACCGGCACTGTTCTGATCCAGGGCCTGCTCCTGGGACAGGTAGTCATGGTGGCGTTGGGTGAGGTTGCTGCGGTTGCTGGAGAAGGCGCTCATCCGCTGTTGCAGCTCATTGAGTACCTGAGCATCCACCTGGCCGCTGGCGACCAGTCGGTCGAATGCGGACTGAGCCTCCTGCTCGGCTTTGAGAATCGCCGCATTGTCCTCGTTGCCGCCCAGCAGAATGTTGTCTACCGCAATCAATTCCTGTTGAATCGAGCGGATACCCGAATCCGTGGTGGTCATGGCGTCCCACACCGGTCCGGTGATGTTGGACAGAGACTGGGTCAGGTTGCGAATGATCCAGTAACTGGTGCCACCGGTAACCAGCAGTACGAATACCAGGGTTAGGAATCCAGCGCCGATTTTGACGCCCACGTTGACTCGCCTCATGATCGTCCCTCAGATTGATAATTGCCGAAATCCGTCAGTACATCAGGCGGTTGTCGCTAAAAACGGTATTCCATTGCGTGCCTTTTGGTAGGCTGGCCAGTCAATCCGTGAGAAACGGCGGTCATGTTTGACGCTATGCTTTATTCCTGGAGACTGGTCTGCAAGGGGTAATTTTCATTTCGGCACGCCCAGGATTTCCTTTAGAATCCTGCTTAAAACATAGAATTACCGTCACTTATTTCAAGCATAACAATAACGGGTAATGCATGAGTCAAATCTACGCCACGCCGCAAGACGCGGAAGATGCCTATTACGATGCCATCGAAGCTCAGGATATCGAAAGTCTGATGTCTGTCTGGGAGGCCAGCGATGAGGTGATCTGCCTGCTGCCGATGATGCCCGCCATACAGGGCCGGACCGGTATCCAGCAGGCCTGGTCACAGTTGTTCGAGACCGCAAAAGGTCTGGAGATCGAGGTGATCCACATGAGCTGGGTGGAAACGGGCGACTGGTCGATCCATCTGCTGGAAGAGCGGGTCAGTATGCCTGAGCAGCCCCAGCCGCATCGGGTCTACGCCAGCAATATCTACCGCAGGAGCGCAGCAGGCTGGCATATGCTGATGCACCAGAACGCCCCCACCCCGCCGCCACCCGGGTTGGTGATACCGCCAGAGTGACAAACGGATCGATTTAGCCGCCGCTTATCCGGGATAGGCCTGTTCCAGGGCGCGGTACACCTGGTCGTTGAAATCCTCGACATCGGCATCGAGCCGATCGAGAATTTCCGCCAGGTATTCATTATCCTCACGCCCCTCCCAGGTCTTGATGTAGGTTCCCTCCTTGTAACCGTGATCCTGACGGAAAAAATTCAGCACGTTCTTGCCCACATAGGTTTTGAACAGGGTGTCGAAATCGAGCTCCGCTGCCTGCATGACCTGGGCAAACAGGGCAACATCCGCGGACTGTGTCTGGATTGAGGTCATAGCCAGGCGTTCAATCGCGCTTCTGAAATCGACCGTCCCGTGCGGCGACTGGAGTGCTTGAAAGGCCTGCTCGGCCGCCTGATCCAGACCGTTGTTGCGCAAAATCAGGTCACTCAGTGCAAAGTGCCAGATGTCCACCAGTTCCAGGTGCACCTGGGGCATGTCCGGTTTCTGATGTTTCCACCATTTCCAGCCGTAGTGGTCGAGCATTTCCGCACACTCGGTCCAGATGGCCCGGTACCAGGGGTAGGCGGCTTCCCGCCAGTTCATGTTGACGCGGCTGTTCATGGCATCCTGGAGTTCCAGCATGGCGAGAATTTTCTGTTTCATTCGTGCGTGTTTGTTTTCAAAAAATTGATTGAGCAGGGTCACCACGGTTTCCACGTAGTGGGGACAGCGGGACTGGAACAGCCCGTCGGCCCGGGCCTGCTGATACTCTTCGGCAATGCTCAGATCCTTCTCCAGCAACTCCCGGCAGAGGTTGCTGCCGTGGCGTTCAATGAAGCGTTCCTGAATCCAGCGGGTACTGTTGTAAGTGGCTTCCTTGGCCGCTTTGTCCTGACGGGTTCGGGGTCCCTGCTCCAGGCCCAGCACCAGGGTCGCTCCGGTGAGGGTGCCGCAGATCTGACCCATTCGCCCAACACCGCCGCCAAAGCCGCTGGAGATGCGCATGGCCAGACTTTCGTCGAGTCCATAACGCTCGGCGAATACCGTAAGAATGGATTGGGAGCAGTTGCAGCCATCACAGAAGCGCTCCACCGCCTGCTGGGATGTGTCGCTACCCTGCGTAGGCAGGTCTTTTGTTGATTCTGTCATGGGTGTCCTGAAAGGCTTGGGAGTTAAAAGAGTGCCGACGGGATTATGGACAGATCATAGGTCGTTCAGTTGCTTTACCGACGCGACCATATAGTCGACGGCCATTCGCACCTGCTCGTCCTTCAGTTGACTGTTACCGCCCCGGGGGGGCATGCGGTAGTTTCCGTCCGGACCTTTAACACCATTGAGTGCGCTGTGATACAAAGCCGTTTTGCCTTTGGCGATTCGTGGTTCCCAGGCATTGAAATCGGTGACCGCCGGCGCGCCGGAAATGCCCAACAGGTGGCAGTTGCGACAGGTACCCATCCAGATCCCCCGTCCCTTGGCCAGGTTCTCATCCGCGAAGCGGGGCATCTCGGGCGCCTTTGCGGTGTTATCCTCGGATTGACTGCAGCCGGCAAGACACACAGCGGTGAGGATGATCAGGTGTTTCATAGTCAGTTTGTCCCTGAGTTCTGCATACCGTGAGGATCATAACCTGAATCGTGTGCAGGACCGCGGAAAAATCACACATAAACCACATGCGATCGATGCCGACTAATGCCCAAGGGTGTGGATGAACTCCTCGTAACTGGTGCCTTTGCTATTGAGCACCTCGACCAGCCAGTTCAGTGAGGCATCCGGAGCGTCCCGTGGCCCGACCTTCTGTTCGATGCGAAGCATTTCCTGATACACCGAGGTGACGGCTTCGATGCCCTCGCGGCTGGGTTTCCGGCGCACGGAGAAATAACCGATGGGCTTGCCGGCATGATCATAATCCACGGTGACATTGGCATATACCCAGTAAAAATCACCATTTTTCGCCATGTTCTTGACATAAGCGAAGCACTCCCGGCCGGATTCTATGTAGTTCCACAGCAACCGGAACACGCCTCTCGGCATGTCTGGATGGCGTATGATGTTGTGCTGCACGTTGAGCAGTTCCCGTTCGGAATAACCCGCGATGCGCATGAACACCCGGTTGGCGTAGGTGATCCGTCCTTTCAGATCGGTTTTCGAAACGATGAAATCGTTCTCGTCCATGAGGATTTCACGGTTTGTCGGTACAACATTGGATTTCATGTCATGGACGCTCCCGACAGGCCGATGAAATTCTATTCAGACGTTTCTGATCGGCGATGAAATCCGCCGAGAAAACTCACTTCACCCCGGTAAACTGGACGTTACCGGCGAAGTGTTGTCTTCTGTTGAGTCTGAGTGAAATTCAACTACCTGCTACCCGTGTTTTTCGACGATCATGGCATCAATTCGATCCATGACCTGGTCGCTTGCCTCCTCCATGAGCTGATATTTCTCAAGAATCTGTTGCAACAGTTCTTTGTCCTTCTCCCAATCCTGGGTCAACAAGGCCAGTGCTTCATGACCGGCATTGTGAACCTGGCTGTGGGGCCTCTCAAGCTGTTTGAAGGATACCAGATCGCCAAAGGTCTCGCGCCCCACTCCTTCGTAATACCACTTGCCCAGGCGACAGGAGTGGTGATCCACATTGACGGCGCGGGCATCGTCATTTTCGGTCCCGGCATGGAAGGACTTGTAAGCCTTCTGCTTGTAGATCATGTGATCCACTTTGACCAGAGAGGCATAGCAGATGTCATGCGCGAAATTCACTGAGGTGTAGGTGGTTTGCGCCTGTTCAGCGAACACATTGAAGTTGTTCTTCATGTCTTCGACACGGTGCTGGACCCCATTGGCCATCTCCAGCATCTCCGATGAATTGCGCTGCATGGTCTCGGTCTCCTTCTGGAAGGTGTCGACCACTTCACGAATCTCATTGGTCGCCTTGAGGGTGGATTCCGCGAGCTTTTTCACTTCGTCGGCAACCACCGCGAAGCCCCGGCCATGTTCGCCGGCCCGGGCGGCCTCTATGGAGGCATTGAGCGCCAGCAGATTGGTCTTGTCCGCGATCTCACTGATCATTCCCAGGATCCCGGTGATTTCGTCACTCATGGCGTTGAGTTTACCCGTCGTCTGATGGCTCTGCTCGATCATCCCCAGGGTACGGGTCTGGGCATCGACAACCTGGGTCACCGCGCCCTGACTCTCCTGTGCCTTCTGCATATTGTCGGTGGCGATCTGCGAGACTTTCTGCATCTCATTGGTGATGCGGGTCAGGTCGTTCTGACTCAGCTGCAGATTGTTCATGGTCTGGTTGGTGTTCAGAGCCTGCAGTTTGGCCGCCATCTCGTTTCGCGTGATGTAGGCTGCGTTATCCGCCATGGCATCCAGCGAGCTGTTGATTTTTTCCAGGGTTTTGGCGAGTTCGCCATGCAGGCCAGCGGGCATTGTGCGGCGATAAAAGTGGCCTTCGGATACCAACTGGAAACTGGTTTTGACTTCACGGAAGAATGTCTGCAGCTGATCCAGGGACTCGTTGAGATCCCAGGCGATATGACCGGCCTCGCCCATCCAGGGGACGTTGGTGAGGCGGGATGTGAATTGACCCTCGAGCATTTCCTCGAGAACCCTTTCCGTGCGCTTCATGACATAAAACGGCATTTTCATACGCATGTACACGACCACCGCCGTGCCTACGGACATGAGAGGAAAGATCAGGTGCCAGTGCTGATAGCCATCACTCAGCCAGGAGAAAAACAGACTCAGCAGGGTGTAGATAACAAACAGCGCAACATAGATCTTAAGCCGGGTGGCTAAGTATAAACGATTCATAGTTGTCGAACCCTTGTTCTTTTATGGCCTTTTCGAGAATTTTTGTAGAAGCCGATATCGCCTCCCGGCTCCCCGCGCGCTGTTCGGCGGCATGCATGTCACGGTACAGCTCGGTAAAGTACGCTACCGCTTCCCGGGTCGGACGGCGGCGTACGGAATAGTAGCCGATGATCTTGTCCCGGGCATCGAAGTCCGGCGTGATGTTCGCCAACACCCAGTAGTAATCCCCGTTTTTACACAGGTTCTTCACATATGCGAAGCACTCCTGACCCTGCATAATCGTTTGCCATAGCAGATTGAAGACCCCTCGCGGCATGTCCGGATGACGCACAATGTTGTGCTGTTCACCCAGTAACTCCACTTCCCGGTATCCGCTGGTCTCCATGAACAAGCGGTTCGCATACACGATGCGACCCTTCAGGTCCGTCTTGGAAACGATGAAGTCCTGTGCATTGATCGTCACTTCCCTGTTTGTCGGTGTGATCGGGTTTTTCATGAATGCTCCCTGTGACAGACACTGACATGTACAAACCGATTAGCGACAGTTGCGGATGATCCTTGAACCTGGGTTCAGTCGTTTAAGGAATTGATTTATATTAAAAAATACTTAATTTTCTGCGCCACTCAGGCTTTACCGCAATATAGGGATTGAAACGGTTCCCAAGCCTTCCAACCCCAAGGGCAGTATAGCAGACGAGTCTCTATCCCTTGGCCTGTTGAGCGGTTACCCTGATGACAGATCAACCGGGTTACAGCCCAGGCTCCAGTGAGGCTTTCTCCTGCCCGGTGAATCTGGGGTGATATCCAGTCGGATTCAATTCGTCTCAAGTCATTGGGTGATATTGATGTATATACCGCAACACTTTGCTCAAACCGATCATCAAGCCATGTGGGCGTTGATTCGCAGTCACCCGTTTGCGGTGCTCTTGACCCAGGGATCATCTGGGCCGGCGGTTGATCACCTGCCGTTCGAGTTGACGGTATCGGGTACGGGTTATGGAAAACTTTCGGCTCATGTCGCACGAGCCAACCCCATGTGGCGCGAACTCACCGATGAGGTGGAGTCCATAGCCATATTCCAGGGAGGGCAGGCCTATGTCTCCCCATCCTGGTATCCGTCGAAACAACAGGCGGGTCGAATTGTGCCGACCTGGAATTACCGGGTGGTGCATGCCCGGGGTCATCTGCGTGTCATTCAGGATAAGGCCTGGCTGGTTACGCATCTGCAGCGGCTGACGGATCAGATGGAAGCGGGGTTCAGCAAGCCCTGGTCTTTGAATCAGGCGCCCGAAGGATTCATCGATGGTCTGGTCGAATCGGTGGTTGGGATCGAAATGGAGATTAAACACCTGACGGGGAAGTGGAAACTCAGTCAAAACCGATCGATAGGCGATCAGGTCGGCGTGGCGGCTGGACTTCGGCAATCAGGATTGTGCGAGACTGAAGTGCTGGCTGATGCAATGATAATTAACTCGTCAAATATGGCCAATTAATATATCAATCTGCATTATATTGCCAAATATGGCGAATTATTTTATTTGCATAAATCGTATATACTGTCGATATAAGAGCATCTATTCCATTTAATTCGACATAATTGAAGAAATATGAAAATTAGCTCGGAACTCACCGATGAAACTGTGCTGACTGAGCTCGGCAGGCGCCTGGCACAGCGTCGTCTGGATCTGCAACTCACCCAAGCCGAGGTCGCGGAGCAGGCGGGCATTTCCAAGCGCACCCTGGAGCGTATCGAATCCGGTGCCTCGGTACAGCTGGCGAGCCTGGTCCGGCTATTGCGGATATTGGACGATCTGTCCGGACTGGAGCGGCTGCTTCCGGAGGCCGGCCCGGGTCCCATGGATCTGCTGCGCCGCAAGGGTAAGCTCCGTCAGCGTGCCCCGCGTCGCTCCACCCGGGAAAAGCAGGATGAACCCTGGACCTGGGGAGATGAGTGATGGCTAGCCTGGCGGAAGTCAGGATGTGGGGACGGACCATAGGCGCGGTGTCGCATCCTTCGAGTACGATCCGGCGTTTGCCGGAAGTGGTATCGAGGTTTCGCCTCTGGTCATGCCCCTGTCGCGCAGGATCTACCGATTTCCGGAGTTGTCCCGGGAAAGTTTTTTCGGCTTGCCAGGTCTGCTTGCCGATGCGCTGCCGGATAAATTCGGTCACACCCTGATCGATGCCTGGTTGGCCACACAGGGGCGATCGCCTGACTCTCTCAATGTGATTGAACGGCTCTGCTACACCGGTGAACGGGGTATGGGTGCGTTGGAGTTTCATCCCTTGAGGGGCCCGCCTGAGAATCGCTCCCAACCTCTGGAAATCGACCATCTGGTCGACCTCGCCTCCGAGGTGCTGAGTCATCGCAACCAACTGCAGACCTCTTTTTCAGGAGCGCACGCAGAACAGGGTCTGGTGGATATCCTGCGGGTGGGCACCTCAGCCGGTGGCGCCCGAGCCAAGGCGGTGATTGCCTGGAATCCCGCTACCCAAGAGGTGCGTTCAGGCCAGATCGCCGCCGCTGAGGGTTTTGAATACTGGTTGCTGAAGTTCGATGGCGTCTCCGGAAACCGGGACAAGGAGCTGGAAGACCCCAAGGGTTATGGCGCCGTGGAATACGCCTACTACCGCATGGCTCGGGACGCCGGGATTGAGATCAGCGAGAGCCGGCTGCTTGAGGAAAATGGGCGAAGACACTTTATGACCCGCCGTTTTGACCGGCTCGATGGCGGTGAAAAACTGCACCTGCAATCCCTGGGTGGGCTGGCCCATTACGACTTTAATCTGCCTGGCGCCTACAGCTATGAGCAGTCCATGCAGGTGATCCGCAAGCTGGGCCTGTCGACAGGCACGGTGGAACAACAGTTTCGCCGTATGGCATTCAACATTGTGGCGCGCAACCAGGATGATCATGTGAAGAATGTCGCCTTCCTCATGAACAAACAGGGAGATTGGCGGCTTGCGCCTGCGTATGACCTGACCTACAGCTACAATTCGAGGGGAACCTGGACATCGCGGCACCAGATGACCCTGAATAGAAAGCGTGAGGATTTTTCCGTTGAGGATTTCAAGGCCTGTGGCAGGACGCTATCCCTTAAGCGGGGTCGGGCAGAGCAACTGCTTCGTGAGGTACTGGAGCCGGTTGCACGATGGAATGATTATGCTGATGAGGCCGGAGTGCCGGCCGCCATGCGCGATGAGATCGCGACCAACCTGCGAGTGGAGGGCTGGTAGTTGGTGCTCGATGTCACCGACAAGTAAGTGAGTGTTTACTATATATAAGGATATTCAGAACGAGGTCCAGTCGATTGGCTTTACCTTGACATTCGAGGGGCTATTCTGCAATTGCTAATCATTCGTATTCTTACTATTATCTAACCACTGCTCGTAAGCACAACTGAATCCCCGTGGGATCAGGCCTGACGCAGCGACACCATGGACAGCGTCTGTAAGTTCCTGTCCAGAACCCCTCTGCCCATTGCAACGAATCCGACTCATGAATCATCAAGCCATTGCTTCCCCTTGGAAAAACTACATCATGGAGCGACTGGATGCCGCAGTCATGCGGAGCCGCAGGAATCGGCGCACCCAGTTGCTGCATCGTATTCTGATTCGTCCGGGCCGATAGCACGGGGTTGATTGTCAACAGGCCCTAATATCGCGCTGATGCGAATGTATGTGCACTGAGAGTTTCAGTCGGGTTCGATCAACCACGGCGGGTGCGCCTGAATCGATGTTCCATGAGACAGGATAGTTGTTGCTCGCAACATTCACCTGATTGCTGTGCTCCGCCTCTGTTTGGTATGGCCGAAGCATCGAACGGCCTTGTCAGGCAATTCTGAGGCACAGTACTTCAGATCAAGACCTGAGTTATGCCAGGAAGACTAATGAGACTGTGATCCTGGTGATACGCATAATTTTTATGTCGCTATCCTTTGACCTTATATTCCAGACCCCTTATACTCCTCCCTCCTTACTGGTGAGGCTCATTTGGGGTACCGGGAAACCGGCATGCAGCTTACCGGAAACAATCAGATACGCACCATTGTAGTGCTCCAATTTGGGGCATCGCTAATGATTGGTTTGGCGTTATTGGGTTTCGGTAAATCCCTTGCATTGTCCGGGTTGACGGGTGGCGTGATTGCCGCATCGGCCAACGGGTTTTTTGCCTACCGTTCGTTCCGCCGCTATCGCGCGCAGGAGCCGGGCAGAATCGTGGGTCAGATGTTCGGCGCCGAGATCCAGAAGCTGGTTCTGACGGGGTTCCTGTTCTGGTTGACAATTGTCAACTTCGAATCCGTGAGTGTCGGTGTACTATTGGGGGCTTACCTGACCGTTCAGGTGATCATCCCATTGATTGTATTGGTTTTTCGAGATAGACAGAGTACATAGGTAATCTGGATTATGGCTGGCGACGCCCTCACCTCCGGTGAATACATCAAACACCATCTGACCAACCTCACCTTCGGGCAGCATCCCGATGGACACTGGGGTCTTGCGCACAGCGCTGAAGAGGCCAAGGAGATGGGCTTCTGGGCCATTCATGTGGATACCATGTTCTGGTCCCTGCTGCTGGGTGCGTTGTTCCTGTTCTACTTCTCTAAAGCGGCCAAGAACGCAACCAACGGTGTTCCCAGCGGGCTGCAGAATTTCGTCGAATGGATCGTCGAGTTCATCGACACCAGCGTGCGGGGTTCGTTCTCGGCCCGTAATGCGCTGGTCGCGCCCCTCGCGATGACCATTTTCGTGTGGATTTTCTTGCAAAACCTGATGGACCTGGTGCCGGTGGATGTTATCCCCTATATCAGTGGTCTGCTGGGTATACATTTCATGAAGGTGGTGCCATCCACCGATCCGAACGCCACCTTCGGCATGGCCATCGGTGTGTTCATTCTGGTTCTCTTCTACAGCATCAAGATCAAAGGTATCGGAGGTTTCGCGGGCGAGCTGACCCTGCAGCCCTTCTCCTCCAGCAATCCTGTGGTCAATCTATTGTTCATTCCGGTCAACTTCGTGCTGGAATTCGTGAGTCTGATCGCCAAGCCGATCTCACTGGCCCTGCGACTGTTCGGTAACATGTACGCCGGCGAGATGATCTTCATCCTCATCGCCATCATGTACAACGCCGGAATAGTGCTCGGGCTGTTCGGCGGCGTACTCCAGCTCGGCTGGGCAATTTTCCATATCCTGATCATCACGCTGCAGGCGTTCATTTTTATGACCCTGACCATCGTGTACCTGGATATGGCGCATCACGAACACTGATTTCATTTTCTTAAACTATCTAGTTCATTAAACGGGAGACCAATAATGGAACAAGCACTGCTGTATATTGCCGGCGCGATCATGATGGGCCTGGGTGCCCTGGGCGCTGCGGTCGGCATCGGCGTTTTGGGTGGCCGCTTTCTTGAGGGCGCTGCTCGCCAGCCTGAACTCATCCCCATGCTGCGTACCCAGTTCTTCATCGTCATGGGTCTGGTTGACGCCGTGCCCATGATCGCAGTGGGTCTGGCCATGTACGTACTGTTCGCGGTTGCCGGTTAATTCGGACCCGTCGCGAACGTTTTACACATCTCGTTAGACGAGAGGTAATTCCGGGATGAACATCAATCTGACTCTCATCGGTCAGCTGCTCTCATTTGCGGTCTTCGTGTGGTTCACCATGAAGTACGTCTGGACGCCCATCATGGGTGCTCTGGAAACCCGCAAGAAAGAGATTGCAGACGGTCTGGCGGCCGCTGAACGGGGCCAGCACGAGCAGGAACTGGCCAAGGAGCGCGCCAAGGATGTCCTGCATGAAGCGAAGTCTCAGGCTTCGGAGATCGTGGCCCATGCGCAAAAGCGTGCAGCTGAAATAGTCGATGAATCCAAAAACACAGCTCGTGTCGAAGGTGAGCGTATCCTGAACGCCGCGCAGGCGGAGATCGAACAGGAAACCAACCGGGCCCGCGAGCAATTGCGCGAAAAGGTCGGCCAACTGGCCGTGGCGGGTGCTGAAAAAATTCTCCGTAAAGAGATCAGTGCCGACGCCCACCAGGACATCGTCGCCGCCCTGGCGAAAGAGATCTAAGGCGGTAATATGGCCGGTGAAGCTACCACAATCGCCCGTCCTTACGCGGAAGCGGTATTTGCCCATGCCCACGGAGCTGGCAAGTTGGATCTCTGGCAGGAAATGCTCGAGTTTCTAGCCTCTGTTGTGCAGGACGAAGCTCTGGAGCAGACCGTCAGCAACCCTCTGATTGAGCTCGAAGCCCTTACGGATCTGCTGCTGGAGATCGGTGGCGGTCGGCTCAACGAGGAAGGCGCCAACCTGGTCCGTCTGCTGGTCCAGAACCGTCGCCTCTCCGTGCTGCCCGAGATCAAGGTGTTGTTCGAGGCGCTCAAGGCGGATAAGGAGAAGGTGCAGACCGTCCATGTCACCTCGGCCTATGCCCTCAAGCCCGCGCAGGAAAAACTTATAGCCGAGGCCTTAAAGGCCAAGCTGGGACGCGATATCACCATCACCAGTGAAAAGGATGCCGACCTGATTGGTGGCGTCCATATCCGTGCCGGCGATATGGTCATTGACGGCTCCGTCCGTGGTCAGCTCCAGCAATTGGCGAACGAATTGGGAATCTAAGCGAGAAGCCATCATGCAACTCAATCCATCCGAGATCAGCGACCTGATCAAAAGCAAGATCGAGAAATTCGATCTCAAGACCGAAGCCCGCAACGAGGGTACGATCATCAGTCTGACTGATGGTATCGCCCGCATCCACGGTCTCGAGGACGTCATGTCCTACGAGATGTTGGAGTTTCCGGGCAACACCTACGGACTGGCGCTCAATCTGGAACGCGACTCCGTCGGTGCCGTGGTGCTGGGTGACTACAAGCACCTGACGGAAGGCGACGCCGTGAAGTGCACCGGCCGAGTGCTCGAAGTTCCGGTGGGTGAAGGTCTGCTGGGCCGTATCGTCGATTCGCTGGGTAACCCCCTCGACGGCAAGGGCGACATCAAAGCGGTTGCCACCTCCCCCATCGAAAAGGTTGCTCCGGGCGTTATCGAACGTAAGTCGGTTGATCAGCCGGTTCAGACCGGTATCAAAGCCATCGACGCCATGGTGCCGATCGGTCGCGGTCAGCGCGAACTGATCATCGGCGACCGCCAGACCGGTAAGTCTGCGGTGGCGATCGACGCCATCATCAACCAGAAGGGCACCGGCGTAAAATGTATCTACGTCGCGGTGGGACAGAAGAACTCCACCATCGCCCAGGTGGCCCGTAAGCTCGAAGAGCACGGCGCCCTGGAGCACACCATCATCGTCGCGGCGCCGGCAGCCGATTCCGCGGCCATGCAGTTCATCGCCCCCTACTCCGGTTGCACCATGGGTGAGTACTTCCGCGACAAGGGCGAAGACGCGCTGATCATCTACGACGATCTGACCAAGCAGGCCTGGGCCTACCGTCAGGTCTCCCTGCTGCTGCGCCGTCCGCCGGGCCGTGAAGCCTATCCCGGCGACGTGTTCTACCTCCACTCCCGTCTGCTGGAGCGCGCCGCGCGCGTCAACGCCGACTTCGTGGAAAAGAACACCGGCGGAAAGGTTAAGGGCCAGACCGGTTCCCTGACCGCCCTGCCGATCATCGAAACCCAGGCGGGTGACGTATCGGCCTTCGTACCGACTAACGTGATCTCCATCACCGACGGCCAGATTTTCCTCGAGGCGGATCTGTTCAACGCCGGTATCCGTCCGGCCATCAACGCCGGTCTCTCGGTATCCCGCGTGGGTGGTGCGGCACAGACCAAGATCATCAAGAAGCTGGGTGGCGGCGTACGTCTTGCCCTGGCCCAGTATCGTGAGCTGGCGGCTTTCTCCCAGTTCGCTTCGGATCTCGACGAGGCCACCCGCAAACAGCTGGAACGTGGTGCCCGGGTTACCGAACTGATGAAGCAGGCGCAGTACTCGCCTCTGTCGATCGCCGGCATGGCCGTTTCCCTGTTCGCCGCTAACGAAGGCTACCTGGATGACGTGGAGACCACCAAGGTGGTGGACTTTGAAGACGCCTTGCAGGGTTACATGAAGAGCAGCCAGAAAGATCTGATGGATAAGATCAACGAAAGCGGTGATTACAACGCCGAAATCGAGCAGTCGCTGCACGACGCACTGAAAGACTTCAAAGCCAACCACACCTGGTAACAGGTCGGTTAACACGAAATAGGGTTAAGAGTTATGGCGGGTGCAAAAGAGATCCGGACACAGATCGCCAGCATCAAAAACACGAGTAAGATCACCAAGGCAATGGAGATGGTGGCAGCCTCGAAGATGCGCAAGGCGCAGAACCGCATGGAGGCCACGCGCCCCTATGCGCAGAAGATGCGCAATGTGATTGGTCATCTGTTCCATGCTCATCCGGAGTACAAGCACACCTTCATGATCGAACGTGAGGTGAAGCGGGTCGGGTACATCATTGTGTCATCCGATCGCGGCTTGTGCGGCGGTTTGAACAGCAATCTGTTCCGCCGGCTTGTGAGAGAGCTGAAGGGTCACCGTGACGCGGGTGTAGAGGTGGATTTCTGCATCATCGGCAACAAGGCGCTCGGTTTCTTCGGCCGTTTCGGCGGAAATATAGTGAGCCAGGCGACCCATCTGGGTGACGCACCCCACATCGAGGATCTGATCGGTACGGTGAAGGTCATGCTCGATGCCTATGCGGACGGCACCATTGACAGCATCTATATCGCTTACAACGATTTCGTCAACACCATGACCCAGAGTCCCACCATCGAACAGCTGGTGCCGATTCCGCCGACCATGGAAGACGAGCTCAAGCACCACTGGGACTACATCTACGAGCCTGACTCTAAAGAGGTCCTGGATAACCTGCTGGGTCGCTATATCGAGTCGCTGGTGTACCAGGCGGTGGTTGAGAACGGCGCCTGTGAACAGTCTGCGCGAATGGTGGCAATGAAGTCGGCTTCCGACAACGCCGGCAACCTGATCGACGAGTTGCAGCTGATCTACAACAAGGCGCGCCAGGCGGCGATTACCCAGGAGATCTCGGAGATCGTGGGTGGTGCCGCAGCCGTTTGATCGGTTTGAGCATTACAGAATTACTTTTTTTATCTTTTTGAGAGTCGCCTGGAGCGGCAAGAGGAACCAGAAATGAGTTCGGGCAAAGTGGTTGAAATCATCGGCGCCGTGGTGGACGTGCAGTTTCCCCGTGGCGAGATGCCTAAGGTCTACGAAGCACTCAAGATCGAGGAGGCGAATCTCATCCTGGAAGTGCAGCAGCAGCTGGGCGACGGGGTGGCGAGAGCTATCGCCATGGGTTCCACAGATGGTCTGAAACGTGGTCTCGATGTGGTCGCTACCGGCGCACCCATCAGTATCCCGGTCGGCCAGGGCACCCTGGGCCGCATCATGGATGTACTGGGCAACCCTGTTGACGAGCAGGGCGATGTCAAAGCCGACAAGCTGATGCCGATCCATCGCGAACCCCCGAAGCTGGAAGACCAGGCCTCGACTACCGAGATCCTCGAAACCGGTATCAAGGTTATCGATCTGATCATGCCCATCGCCAAGGGCGGTAAGATCGGCCTGTTCGGCGGCGCGGGCGTGGGCAAGACCGTTACCCTGATGGAGCTGATCCGTAACATCGCGGTTGAGCACTCAGGCTTCTCCGTATTCGCCGGTGTGGGTGAGCGTACTCGTGAGGGTAACGACTTCTACCACGAGATGCAGGAAGGCGGGGTACTCGACAAGGTGGCCCTGGTCTACGGTCAGATGAACGAGCCCCCGGGCAACCGTCTGCGTGTGGCCCTGACCGGCCTGACCATCGCCGAGAACTTCCGTGACGAAGGCCGCGACGTACTGATGTTCGTGGATAACATCTATCGTTACACCCTGGCCGGTACCGAGGTGTCCGCACTGCTGGGCCGTATGCCTTCCGCGGTGGGTTACCAGCCGACCCTGGCCGAGGAGATGGGCGCCCTGCAGGAGCGCATCACCTCCACCAAGACCGGTTCCATCACCTCCTTCCAGGCAGTTTACGTACCGGCGGACGATCTGACCGATCCCTCCCCGGCCACCACCTTCGCGCATCTTGATGCGACCTTGGTGCTGTCCCGTCAGATTGCTGAGCTGGGTATCTACCCGGCGGTGGATCCGCTGGATTCCACCTCGCGTATTCTCGATCCCCACGTGGTGGGCAGCGAGCACTACAGTGTCGCGCGGAGTGTGCAGGGTACCCTGCAGCGCTACAAGGAGCTGAAGGACATCATCGCGATCCTGGGTATGGACGAACTGTCCGAAGAGGACAAACTGGTGGTGCAACGCGCTCGTAAGATCCAGCGCTTCCTCTCCCAGCCTTTCTTCGTCGCCGAGGTCTTCACCGGTACCCCCGGCAAGTACGTCTCCCTGAAAGACACCATCGCCAGCTTCAAGGCGATCGTCGCAGGCGAGTACGACCACCTGCCCGAGCAGGCTTTCTACATGGTCGGCGGAATCGAAGAGGCTGTCGAGCGCGGCGGCAAGGGCTGATCGCCCGGGAGTATAGAAGATGGCCATGACAATTCATGTGGACATCGTCAGTGCCGAGGGTGAAATCTTCAGCGGCCTGGCGGAGATGGTCTACGCACCTGCCGTCATGGGTAAAGTGGGCATCGCGCCCCGCCACACCCCGCTGGTCACCCAGCTCAAGCCTGGTGAGATCCGGGTCGATGGCGGCAATGGCAAGGCCATGCAGCATTTTTACGTGTCCGGCGGGATTCTCGAAGTGCAACCCCATGTGGTGACCGTTCTGGCGGACACCGCCATTCGCGCCGCCGATCTGGACGAAGCCGCGGCCCAGGAGGCCAAGCGTCGTGCCGAAGAGGCGATGTCGGATCGCAGTGCCGAGTTCGAATACGCCAAGGCCCAGGCCGAACTGGCCGAAGCGGTCGCCCAGCTGCGCGTCATCGAAAAAATCCGCAAGGGCAAACGCTCTTAATCCCTTCCGAAAGATACAAGGGCCCGGCATGCCGGGCCCGCCTGCTTCCTGATCATGTCAAAAGAAATCATCACCACCGGTAAGTTTGTCTCTCTCACCTACTCCATTGCCGATCCCGACGGTAATGTACTGGAGCAGAGTGATCTTCCTGTCAGTTACATACATGGCGGTGAAACAGAGCTGATCGGCGGGATGGATCGGGCCGTGGAAGGCAAGGCCGTGGGTGAGGAAGTTGTGATTACTCTGACCCCGGAACAGGGGTTTGGCGAGCATGATCCTGACCTCACCTTCACTGATGATATCGACAATGTACCTCCCGAGTTTCGTCAACTGGGCGCCGAAGTGCAGATGCAGAATGAAGCCGGCGATGTACGCAGTTTCTATGTCACCCGGATCGAAAATGGCCGCCTGACCGTCGATGGCAATCATCCTCTGGCCGGTAAATCCCTGGTGGTTCGGGTCAAGATTCTCGAAGTGCGTGACGCGACCCGGGAGGATGCCATGAATGTGGGTATCCCCGGTCAGAGTAAAACCCTCAACTGATCCCCCCATTCCCGAGTTCCGGAAGGTAAATCCCCTGATACTGAGTGCAGGGATTTTTCACCTTTTAAGTTATCATGTGAACCATTAGGCTTGCCTGTGAGCCCACGTGTCTCAGGATATGCTTTGGCCCATAAAAAACAGGGTCTTGTCCTGTCGGGGCCTGACAAGTATTTCGCCAAAAAACGAATTGATTCCATTACCCCGTGCGAGAAATGGTGGTGATGGCTTGAGGTTTTCTTAATGGGGGGAGAATGCGGATGCATTTGGGAGCTCTGATACTGGCTGCCGGGGAAGGAACGCGGATGCGTTCGAAACTGCCGAAGGTGTTGCACGCCTTGGCCGGTAAACCCCTGTTGTCCCATGTGATCGAGACGGTTCGGACCATCCATCCCGACGAGATCTCCATCATCTACGGCCACGGGGGCGATGAAGTCCCTTCCCGCCTGGCCGCCACAGACCTGGATTGGATCGAACAGAAGGAGCGCCTCGGCACCGGCCATGCGGTGATCCAGGCCCTGCCCTACCTCAAGCGGGTCGATCAGGTGCTGGTGCTGTATGGGGACGTCCCGCTGATCAGTGCCTCGACCCTGGTGAGCCTGTTGAGCTGTCTGCATACCAGTGACCTGGCACTGCTCACCGTGGACCTGCCGGACCCCACCGGTTACGGGCGTATCGTGCGCGACCGGGACGACCGGGTGGTGCGCATCGTCGAACAGAAGGATGCCACTGAACGGGAACTCGAGATCACCGAGATCAACACCGGCATCATGGCAGTGAACCGCGCTAAGCTGGAAACCTGGCTGTCCCGCATCGACAACAACAACGCTCAGAACGAGTATTACCTGACCGACATCATCGCCCTGGCCGTCTCAGACGGAGTGAATATCCAGGCGGTGCACCCCAGTTGTGAAGAGGAGGTCATGGGGATCAATGACCGCAAACAGCTCGCCTGTCTGGAGCGTTACTACCAGCGCAAGCAGGCGGACGACCTGATGCGCAGCGGCGTGACCCTGGCGGATCCCAACCGGCTCGATATCCGTGGTCACCTGAAGACCGGACAGGATGTCTTCATCGACTGCAACGTGATCATCGAAGGCGATGTCAGCCTTGCGGATGGGGTCAGCGTGGGCCCGAACGTGTGCCTGAAAAACTGCACGATCGGCGAACAAACACAGATCTTTGCCAACAGCGTACTGGAAGATGCCCGCATCGGCGCGGATTGCCGGATCGGACCGTTCGCCCGGATCCGCCCGGAAACCTGTCTCGCGGATCATGTGCATGTGGGCAATTTCGTAGAGATCAAGAAGAGCCAGGTGGCGGATGGTAGCAAGATCAACCACCTGAGTTATGTCGGTGATTCCGAGGTAGGCGCGCGGGTGAATGTCGGAGCGGGCACCATCACCTGTAACTATGATGGGGCCAACAAACATAAAACGATCATTGGTGACGATGTCTTTATCGGATCGGATACCCAACTGGTTGCACCGGTCAGCGTGGGCGCAGGGGCGACCATCGGTGCGGGTTCCACCATTACCAAGGATGCCCCGGCAGAGCAGCTGACCCTCAGCCGTTCCAAGCAGGTCAGTCTTGAAGGCTGGAACAGACCAGTGAAAAAACCTAAGGCTTAATCGGGAGAGTTTACGATGTGTGGCATTGTCGGCGGCATCGCGCAACGAAATGTAGTGCCGGTCCTGATGGAGGGCCTGAGGCGCCTGGAATATCGTGGTTACGACTCTGCCGGTGTGGCGATCCTGGATGATCGGCAGCACCTGCAACGTATCCGCTCAGTGGGCAAGGTGGCCGCACTCAACGAATTGATCAGCCAATCGAGTCTCACCGGTGGCCTGGGCATCGCGCACACCCGCTGGGCCACCCACGGTATGCCTTCCGAACGCAACGCTCATCCGCACATGAGCGGTGAACAGGTCGCCATCGTGCATAACGGCATCATCGAAAATTATGCTGAGTTGCGCGAAGAGTTGACCGGAAAGGGTTTTGTCTTTACCTCCGAGACCGATACCGAAGTTATTGCTCACTTACTCGCAGATGCACTGAAATCAGAGTCTGATTTCATCAAGGCTGTGCGTAAAGCCGCCGAGAAGCTGGTTGGCGCCTACGCCTTGGCGGTGGTAAGTCCGGACGATCCCGATCAGCTGGTGGTGATTCGAGCCGGCAGTCCCCTGGTGATCGGTCTTGGCGAAGGCGAGAACTTCATCGCCTCCGACGTGTTCGCCCTGCTGCCCGTCACTCAGCGTTTCATCTTCCTCGAAGAGGGGGATATGGCCCATATCTCCACCGACAAGGTCAGCATCTTTGATGCCGAAGGAGCACCGGTGGAGCGCGAGGTGCGTACCTCACAGGTGTCCACGGTGAAGGCCGAAAAAGGGCCTTACCGCCACTACATGCTGAAGGAGATTTTCGAGCAGCCGGCCGTTATTGCAGAAACCCTGGAGGGACGGATTCACAAGGGACGTCTGCTGGATGCCTCCTTCGGACACGAGGCGAAGGAACTGCTCGACAAGACCCGCAACGTGCATATCGTAGCCTGCGGCACGAGCTATCATGCCGGCCTGGTGGCGCGCTACTGGCTGGAGGAGATCGGCGTGCATTGCAGCGTCGAAGTGGCCAGTGAGTTTCGATACCGCAAGGTGGTGGTGCCCGATGATACCCTGTTCGTCACCATCACCCAGTCCGGCGAGACCGCCGACACCCTCGCCGCCCTGAGGGGTTCGAAGAGCAAGGGTTACCTGGGCAGCCTGGTGATCTGTAACGTACCGGAAAGCTCCCTGGTGCGGGAATCCGACGTGGCCCTGATGACCCGGGCCGGTCCTGAGATCGGGGTGGCCTCCACCAAGGCCTTCACCACCCAGTTGGTGGCCCTGCGCCTGCTCACCCTGGCCCTGGCAAAACGCCGTGGCATGAGCGTGGAGCGGGAGCGGGAACTGGTGGAAGAGCTGCACGCCCTGCCCCGCCAGGTTGAGGTGATCCTCAAACTCAATGATGCCATCGAAGAACTGGCCAACGCCTTCGCCGACCGTCATCACGCCCTGTTCCTGGGACGTGGCTGCTTCTACCCGGTGGCCATGGAAGGCGCCTTGAAACTCAAGGAAATCTCCTACATCCACGCCGAGGCCTATCCCGCCGGAGAACTCAAGCACGGCCCCCTGGCCCTGGTCGACGCGGAAATGCCGGTGATCTGCGCGCTGCCCGACGATCCGCTACTGGAGAAGGTCATCTCCAACCTGCAGGAGGTCCGCGCCCGGGGCGGTGAACTGTTCCTGTTCAGCGATCAGAAGGTCAAGATCGGTCTGGATCATTTCCACAACCTGACCCTCTCCGATATCTACCCCTCAACAGCGCCGATCGTCTACAGCGTGCCCCTGCAATTGCTGGCCTATCATGTGGCGGTGCTTAAAGGTACGGATGTGGATCAGCCGCGGAATCTGGCCAAGTCTGTTACGGTGGAGTGAATTTGCTGAATTGACTAAACGCTGATCCCAGACAATTAACTCTGTCACGAATAGGGGAGATTTGGGTGAGTTAACCCGTTCGTTTTTCTGGTGAATCCTTACCTTGCGAGATTATAACTTACTGTTTTTTGGAACATTAAATTTAAATAAGCAGAATTAATGGCCGTTACTGCAGCGTATTGTAGAGGCTGGATAATTTTTCTAGACACAAATAGGAGACCCCCCAGCTCTGCTGGGGAGGCATTCACAGTTTGACAGATACGGGAATCTCACAGTAACTCCCAAGCGTG